>JBBQRJ010000005.1:0-31554 GCA_038214955.1 Aggregatilineales bacterium
CCCCCACCCCGCTCGCTGCGCTCGCCTCCCTCCCCCGAATTCAGGGGAGGGCGCAAACAGGAGTCTGCTTGCTCCCCTCCTCGAATTCGGGGAGGGGTCGGGGGTGGGGTCAGAAATAACGATCTGCGTAAGGTGAGTTACCCGTGTAAATTTCATACGAATTACGGGTTGCGTTTCTCGGCGGCGATCTTTTGCGCGAGTTTTTGTGCGTCGCTGTTGCTGGTTGCGGCTTGTTTCTGTGTAGGAGCATAAGGCGTGTAGTAGTACGTGTAACCCTGACCGTAGTCATAGCTTTCGTCACGCGGGTTAATGCGGTTAAGCACAACGCCCTTAATATCAATGCCAAGTTGCGCGAACTTTTCTTTAGCTTTCAATGCCGCGCCGCGACGGGTATGAGCGCAGTCGATGACCAGCACAACATCTGCTTTCGAGGTTGCCGCCAACACGGTGCTATCTGCCACCATCAAACAGGGCGGCGTATCAATCAACACAATATCAATGTTCGGCGATGCGCGGAAAGCGTCAATCCATCGCTTCATCAGCGCAGAACCGAGGATTTCCGTCGGGTTTGAAGGAATAAACCCGCTTGTGATCACGCGCAGACGCGGCACAGACGTATTCTGCAAGCACTGTTTCAAGTTGCTTGGCATTTTGCTATCGTCGCTGCCGTCGTCCGAATCTTCTGCCTTGCCGGGGTCAGCAAACAACAGTGTAGTTAATCCGACGTTGTTCTCCAAACCAAAGACTTCGTGCATCTTGGGTCGGCGTAAGTCGGCATCAATCAATAGAACTTGTAACCCTGCCAACGCCATCGTGATCGCTAAGTTTGCTGTTGTAATGCTTTTCCCTTCTTCAGGGTTCGCACTCGTCACAATGTACAAACCTTTTTCTTCGAGATTACTTGTGAACAGCAAGTTGGTACGTAGGGTGCGATAGCCTTCAGCAATGGGCGACATAGACGGAAAATGAGTGACCAAACGTTCCGCATACTTATCGGTTTTCTTGCCGATACGCATGATTGCGCCCAAAACGGGCAGCGCCAGCGATTGCACCGCTTCTTCACTCGTGCGTACCGTATCATCAAGGTATTCGACGAGGAATGCGATACCTGCGGCGATAGCTGCGCCCACAAGCGCCCCAATCATGGTGATGTTCAACACGTTCACGCCGCTTGCGTTGGTGGGGACTGCTGCATCTTCTAGGACGCCAATCGAATTCACACGCTGTTGCAAATCGATGATACGTCCTTGATACGCTTGGATCGTTGCGGACGAGGTATTAATTTGTCCGATGATAGTGACGCGCCGTTCTTGAAGTGTATTCCGCGCCTCAACATTGGTTGTTCGGTCAATTTCGATTTCAAGCGCGCTCAGTTGTTCGGTTGCGCTCTCTTGCTGCCGTTCAAGGGTCTCAATCTGATCATTCATAAACTCAATGTTAGCGATGTCCGATTCCGTTAATGCGCCGGGGGCTTGTGCCACCAACTGCGCGGCTAAGGCATTCGCTAGGTTCGCTGCAACCACCGGATCGACCCATTCAACCGATAGTCGCATAAATGACGTACCTTCAATGATGGTGGCATCAATGAGGTTTTTGAGCAGGTTGGGGGTCATACCCGCAACTGTCGCATCGTCAATAGCACGCTGCAAAATCGAGTTCGTCTTTACAAGCTCTACATACGACTGTGCAAGTTCGCGTCCAAGAACGACAACAGCATAATCAGGATTCGTTACATTTAGGTAACTGCCGATGTTAAGTAGTGCCTCTGCTCGGTAGGTGAGGGGGCGTCCCGTATTGAGGATAAAACTGATCCCTCCAGAGACAAACGCCGCCAAGACGACCAACCATAACCACTTCCTAAACAGCCTTACGTATTGAAGGAAATCCATAAAGCCTTCTAACCCCCATTCATTACAACATGTTTCTATTGTAGAAGGACATTGCCTATTTGAATACGGCGTTTTTAGAAAATCTCGTAATTCACGTTAATTAAACACCCGGTTTGGAAAAGTTGATCTGGAATTTACACAATTTGCCTGTAGATTTAGATTTTCCTTGATTCCGACTATAATTCCTTTTATGTCAGACTATCGATGCTTTTATTAGTGGCGTGTATCATTCACACGAGGAGTATTGTTGTATGAAAGCTGGTAGAAGGCTGTTTGCTTATTTAACAGTGTTTATAATGGTCGTTTTGGGCGTATTCACCTATACAGCCCAGGTGAAAGCTCAGGATACCGACCCGCTGACATGCCCGGAGTTCGCCGAACGCGTGCTGGCAGATGTTGGTAACGTTTGTTCGAATCTAAGTCGTAACACGGCGTGCTTTGGGCATCCTCGTATTGATTATACGCGCTTCACTCAAGCGTTTGACGCTGAATATTTTACCCGTGTGGGTGACCGTGCCGACTTGACGACCACAGAAACCATTCAAACGGGTCCATTCAACTTGCTTTCGGAAGAATGGGGCGTAGATGTAATGAGTGTTCAGGGTAACCTGCCAAATTCGCTTGTGGGTAACAATGGGATCGTTTATATCCATACAGGTGGCGTTGAAGTTGAAAACGATATTCTACCTAGCGAAGCAGTAATCCTTCCTCCAACTGGCATCAACGTTACGTCGATTGCTCCGGTTGATTTACTGACGGATCCACCATCTCGCCTGCCCTCAGAATTCGCCCGCAGCGTCCCCTCAGGATCGCTTCTTTCTGCCGATGCGTTAGACGAAACTGGCGACTATGTCCGCGTCATTTACCAGAATTACCCCGGTTGGGTTGAACGCGCCGCGCTCGATTCGTCCGTAAATCTGAGTAGTTTGCCGTCGATTGGACCAGAGAGTTTCACGCCCATGCAGTCGTTCTATTTCCGTGTGGGCATTGGTGGCATTTCCTGTGTTGATGCGCCATCGCTTCTGTTTATTCAAGGACCTGCTGGTATTCCGGTAGACTATCGCGTCCATCTTCATGATATTCGTATCGATTCGTCTGTGATTATGCGTACAGTCTCCCCCGGTGATGATCTCGGTGATTACATGGAACTCATTACCGTCTTCGGGTTAGCACGCATTCACCCCGGTGCGCCTGATGAAATCATTGTCCCTCCCGGTTTCTACTCGCGTATTCCATTCTGTCCAGTGTGGGCGAGTCTGGGTATCGAAGGCGATGCAGACGAGAAAGCGACCTGTGGTAGTTGGTCACAACCCCGTCCTCTCTCCGCAGAAGACCTCGCGGGTTTGGGTGTCGTAGAACATTTTCCAGAGAATGTGATCAATCATCCGGTTCATCTTCCAGAGGTCATTCACCCGTCATCGATTCCGTCGCCACTTCCGCATTTCGCCTTCCCTGATTCAGGGGCGCTCACGCTCGCACAAGGCGCGTGTCTATCCGGCGAATTGTCCGAAGAAATCTGCGAGTATTTGGGGCTGTAAGCTAAAGCCTTTCTCTGAGAGGGGTATTTGACCGAGTTTGTAAAACACCCTTCTATAGTGATACAATCTGCTTGACCTACCAAGCTCTCGCGTCGAGTGAGAGCTTTTTTTTGCACAGATGTAGATAACTATCTCCTAAATCATGGGTACATTTCTGTTGGAAATAATGCAATGACCTATATCCTCATCAGCAGCGATCTTGAATCTAAGGCACTGGCGCACAACCTCAGAATCCAGCTTGAACATGAAGGTTTTTCTGCTTGGGAAAGCGTCGAGGGCAAATCAATATTAGGGGACATAGTCGCACTTGCTGAGGATGCCCTCCGTTTGTCCTCGGTGGTCGTGATGGTGGGCGCGAATCTCGATGCAAATCAACTTGCTCTCATGAAAGAAGCAGAGACGCTCCACAAACCGATTTACCGTATGCGAACGGCAAATGAACTTGAAAAAGTTGTCGCTGAACTACAAAAAGCCCTGCCGCAGTTGCCCGGTCAGTCCACCCTGTTACCGAGACCGCTCGAAATGTTTGAACTCAATCGCCTTGAACATCACACACGGCGTTTCAGTCTGTTCTCGCCCTTAATGGTGATCATCCTCTTGATCGGACTTGTCGCTTTAGCCCTTCTGTTATTCCCCATGGTGCGATCTGCGTTGTCGAGTGGAAATTCGGTTGCTACACCAACCGAAAACAGCCTCGTCATAGTAACAGATGAAACTACATCTGAAGCGGAGCTTTCTACGGTTGATCCGTTACCGACGGTTGCTACAGACGTTTCGTCGCTCACACCCTTACCAACAGAAGTTGTCACCGAAGCAGCCGCCTTAGCAACCTCAAGCAGTACACCGACGCCAGAGCCAAACACCGCCACGCCTCGCCCCCCAACACCGACTCGCACGTCTACATCATCTCATGATGCAGTCCCGCAAATCGGATCAACTGCCTTACCCGTAGGTTATAGTAATTTACGTTGGCGACCTGTCGATAAACTGGTCAATGGGTTGGACATGGTTTTCGTTCCGGCAGGGTGTTTTACCATCACTTCGAGCGAAGTCTGCGTGGAATCCTTCTGGATCAGCCAGACGGAAATTACAAACGAACAGTATGCGGCTTGTGTCGCAGAGGATGTTTGTACTCCGCCTTCCACTCAAATATCGCGTACCCGCACGGGCTATTTCGATGATCCCGAATTTGCAGATTTCCCCGTCATCAACATCTCGTGGACGCAAGCCGACGAGTACAGCATATGGGCGGGCGGCAGCCTCCCTACCGATGTCCAGTGGCGCTATGCAGCGCAAGGCTCTTCTAACTGGTTTTATCCTTGGGGTGTAGAGTCTCCAACGTCCGCGCTTCTGAACTACAATGGTTTGGTAGGGGATACCTCGCGGGTAGGGGATTACACACGAGGTCGCAGTTGGATCGGTGCGTTTGATATGGCGGGTAATGTGTGGGAATGGACGGATACTGCAACGACAGCGACAGAGCGAATAGTCTGCGGGGGATCGTGGAATTCATTCGCGGGTTTGGTACGTTCAGACTATCAAGCGACCAATCCGCAAGATGAAGGAAACTATTATACAGGTTTCCGTGTTATCCTCCCCGCTTATGCGGCGCAGGGGTAGTCTTTTACTTAACCTTGAACCTCAACTAGCCCTTGTTCAATCAGTTCTTGAAGCAGATTCATAATATCCAGTTCACAACGGTCAGGCTCAACATCATATTCATTGAGAACTGCATCTCGAACCGCTTCCACATCGGTAGGTTCTTGAATCAGCTTCCAAATGTAGGTTCCCACCGGGTCTAAACCGTAATATACGCCATTCTGCAAGTTCAAAATGACGGTCTCGTCAGACATATCCGTTGAAATTTGGTTCTTGGTTGCAACAACCTTTGTTTGCAGTGCGATCATTTGGATTTACCTGATGAGTGCTTGCGAATGCCGTGTGGTATTTTATACCATTAATCGAGAATTTACACCGTAAAAAACGTTATTTACAGGCAGGGTCTACTGAATAGCGCCTTGTTTATCCCGATTTGCGAGTACGACTTTAGGCTGATATTACGCTCGTTCTAAATGCGTTGCAAGATTCCATCGTTTGCCTACAGCGTATAATGACACAATGCTGTTAAATAGATGTCATCTGTCGGGCGCGAGTATTGCGGAAATCTGATCAATTCGTATAAGAAATCCGTAATGTAATTTCACGTTGCGTCCGTTGCGTATATAATTTTGACGAAGCTACCCAAGCGAAACATTTCTTAACTTAACGGTAGTCTAAAACCTGACATGTAGGAGTAAGTGATGTCCAAGAAGATACTCGTCGTGCTTTCGGAATGGGGTTATTGGGGGGAAGAGCTAGTAGGTCCCCTGGAAGTTTTGGACGCCCACGGTTATGAAAGTGTGTTCATGACCTCGCACGGGAAACGCGCAAACGCCCTCCCACCGAGCATGACGCCCGGTTATTTCGACCCGCCGTTGAAAAAAGTTGTGACGGACGAATATTACGCGCAAAAGACTCGTGAAGTTGACGAGTCTACCCGTCTCGACAACCCTATCAATCTTGAGCAGTGGTTTCCTGAACGCCCCTACTTCAACGACGCGAATTTCGGTCATGGACTAGAAGCCTATCACAATGAACGGGCGAAGCGTTGGGAAGAACTGAAGGAGTACGATGCGCTTCTGATGGTGGGTGGCAGCGGTCCCATCCTCGATATGGTGAACAACCAACGTCTCCATGACGTGATTCTGGGCTTTGTCGCGCTCGATAAGCTAGTGGTTGCCGAATGTTACGCAGTGACATGCCTTGCTTTTGCCCGTGACTGGACAGAGCGCAAGAGCATCATCGCGGGCAAGCATGTGACCGGTCACGCTGTAGAGTACGATTACAAAGATGGCACGGGCTTCCTTCACGCCGACATCAACATTGGTCCGCCGCCGTATCCGCTGGAATACATTCTGCGTGATGCAACACAGCCGGGCGGGCAATATCATGGCGGCGTCGGGCATACCATCTCGACCATCCTTGATTACCCCTACCTGACGGGTCGTTCCACGCAAGACTCACATTTTGTAGGCGAAACGATGATAAAAGTCCTCGAAAACGGTCTGCGTCGTTACGGCTGGTAATCACCTGACCAACTCACTGTTTTTGTGAGTTGGTCAGACATTAAGTTTCTTAATCGGGTCGGGTTTCTTAAGAGGGGAAATGGCTGATGCCGGCTAGAACTGGGCGCTTTGCCATCATCGAACAATTCCTTGCCGATGGCATGAATACAATGTTCGGCAATCCGGGTACAGTGGAGCAGGGGTTTCTTGATTCACTGGAACAATATCCCGACTTTAAGTACATCATGGGGTTGCAAGAAACGATTGCCGTAGGCATGGGCGATGGTTATGCCCGTGCCACCAAGAAACCGACGCTGGTTCAACTTCACAGCGGCGTTGGCTTGGGCAACGGGATCGGCATGATGTATCAAGCAATGCGCGGACATGCGCCGCTGGTCGTTATCGCCGGCGAGTCGGGTATTCGCTTTGATGCAATGGACGCGCAGATGGCAGCCGACTTGGTGTCGATGGCACGTCCGGTCACGAAATGGTCAACCCGTGTCGTTGATCCGAATTCGGTGCTGCGTGTGCTGCGCCGTGCCATCAAACTGGCAATGACGCCGCCGATGGGTCCCGTGTTTGTATGTTTACCCGCCGATATTCTCGATGCGTTAAACGATGAACCGGTTCATCCTACGTCGTTGTTGGATACGCGGGTCGTACCAACAGCCGAGCAGGTGGCACGCGCCGCTGATATGTTGATTGGTGCCAAACGCCCGGTCATCATCATGGGCGATGGCATTGCGTATTCCCATGCACAAGCCGAACTCCAGCGCGTCGCAGAACTGCTTGGCGCAGAAGTGTGGGGCGCAGATTCCTCGGAAGTCAACATGAGCTATACACATCCTCTCTTTAAGGGGATGACGGGTCATATGTTCGGGGCATCGAGTGCCAAAGTGACCACCAAAGCCGATGCGGTGCTGGTCGTTGGTACGTATGTCTTCCCCGAAGTGTTCCCGTATTTGCAGCCAGACCAAATTTTTGCACCCAACGCCAAAATCGTCCACATCGACCTGAATGCCTATGAAATCGCAAAGAATTTCGCGGTTGATCTTGGCATGGTCAGCGATCCTAAAGTGACGCTTGACGCGCTGGCGACGGTCTTGGAAGGCAAGTTAGGCGAGAGCGATCTTCGCGCAGCCCGTGAACGCAGTGAAGCCAGCGGCGCGGCGAATGAAGCGGCGCACAAGGCGGCGGTAGACCATGATCGCACGCTGAGCCAATCCGTTCCCATGAGCGCATCCGTGTTCATTGAAGCCCTGTCGCGGCACGTCCCCGACGATGTGATGATCTTCGATGAAGGCTTAACATCATCGCCGTACATCACACGTTATATGCCGCCTCATCTGCCAAATCACTTCTTCCAGACACGCGGTGGTTCATTGGGGGTGGGTATCCCCGGTGCGTTGGGCATCAAACTGGCGAACCCCGATAAGACGGTCATCGGCTTTACCGGTGACGGGGGCAGCATGTACACAATCCAAGCATTGTGGACGGCGGCTCACTATAATATCGGTGCAAAATTCGTCATTTGTAACAATCAAAGCTATCGACTGCTCAAGGATAATATTCTGCAATATTGGCGTGAGCAGGTAGGCGATCCCGTCCACGAATTCCCATCAGGGTTTGACCTTAAAGACCCGGTGATCGATTTTGCGGCAATGGCACGGGCAATGGGTGTTCCAAGCGTATGCGTGGATCGTCCCGAAAACGCGGAAGCAGCAGCGAAGCAAATGTTGGAGACTCCGGGTCCCTTCCTCGTCGATATGGTAATCAGCAACGAAGTTCCCGGCTTGTAATTGGAGAAATCATGACAACGCGCGGAATGCAGTTTTACGAAAGCCAACTCTCCTACCTTGAGGCAAACGATGTTGAGGGGCTAGTTCCAAACCAGTATGCAGATGATGCGATCATTGTGTCGTTTGACTTCCAACGTCGCGGTCAAGCCGAAATCTTGACGCATTTTCATAACTATCTGGCACAGCTTGGTTACATCAAACTGCAATCGACTGACAAATTCACAGAAACTGACGACTCGATTTATTTCGAGGCAACCGTCAAGACTGCTGGCGGCGTGGCGAAGGTATACGACGTATTCATCCTCAACGATGAACGCAAAGCAACACATCACTTCACAGGGTTGCTTTCTTTCACACCATATCCAGCGCAGGCATAGAGTAAAAGGGAGAAAAAAACATGACGCAAGCTGCCGTGACCGCACGATTGAACGAGGCGGAAGTTCGCCAGATGGTAATGGACTGGTACGAAAAATTGGACGTTCACGCGCCAATGGTGGACATTCTGCCGCTGCTCGTGCCAGACAATCTCTATATGAAGTTCCCTGAAGTGACGTTTACGACCCTTCAAGGCTTTGAAAGCTGGTATCAACGTGTGATACGTACTTTCTTCGATGAAGTCCACACGATGAAAGAACTGAACGTCCGGGTCAGCGAAGACGGATCGAGTGCCGATATTGATCTCATCGTTCACTGGGAAGCCAGCGTTTGGACTCCGGGTGACCGTTATAGCAAGCGCATCAAAATGGATGCGGTGCAAACATGGATCGTCATGCCGTCGCCCGTGACAGGGAAACCCGCTGTGCAGTCCTACAGTGTGGATGACCTGATCTTCGCGCCAGACAGCGCGAAACTCTAGCTTTAGACTAGGGTTGAACCGGATTTGAGTTTGAGTCCGGTTCTTAATGGTGGGGACTCACAGCCGAGAGGCTGTAGTACGTAAATTTTCTGTCTAGGTGTCTATCTGTTTTTACATTCTAAGCAATGGAGACTGAGAAAAATGGCGAATACCGATCTGGTTCTCAAAATGTACGACCTGTTTGGCAAAGGCGATATGGAAGGCATCAAGCGCGAAGTGTTCCACCCCGACATGAGTTGGACGATGCCCGGACATCACCCCCTGTCGGGGCGTATGGAAGGCGTGGACTCCGTGATTGCGTTCTTCGGTGCGTTGTTCCAGGCGGGCATCCGTGTGGATAACGTTCATTTCGGTGAACTGGACGACGGAACGGTTGTTGAAAAGCACACCGGTCACGGGCAGGTCGGCGGCGAAGAATTCATTTTCCCGACTTGTACCAGCTATGGCATCCAAGATGGCAAGATTCACGAAGTGCGCGTTCACACGGGCGATCAACACACCGTTGACCGTTATATGTGGACAGTGTTCAAGCTCAAGGGTATCCCGGCGCGTCTTACCGAATAACTTTGCCGCAAACAGTTAGACTAGAGGTAACAGAATGGCTCATGTAACAACTGAACTCGTCCAAAAAGCCTACGAGGCGTTGGGGACGGGTAAAAAAGAAGAAATTTCCAAATACTGGCACGAGGATATGGTCTGGCAAGTGCCGGGTCATAACCTGCTATCGGGTTGGTATCATGGACGGGACGCCTTCATTGGCTTCATGGGGAAGGTTGGAGAATTGTCGGGTGGCAGTTTCCGCATGAAGACGATCAGCGTCATGGTCAACGAAGAATTTTCGTGCGATGTCACCAACAATCAGGGAACACGCGCACATAACCACGAAATCAAGCTGAACATTGATGTCGCGCACGTTTTGCACTGGCGTGATGGCAAGGTTCTGGCGGGTAAGGGGGGTATCTTCGGTGATGGCACAACGCAGTACGATCAGTTCTGGTCGGCTCGCTAGTTAATAGAAACCCTGCGGCTGGTGTTGATAGGCTCACGCAGAATCACACCAGTCGCAATTTGTTTAACCTTACTTATTGCTTGTTTCTTGGGTTTGAAAGTCTGGCTATAGGGAGCAGAAGATGCCAATTATCACCGTCCAGTTTATCAAAGATGTGGTTGCAACGCCTGAACAGAAGCGTGAACTCATTATCCGCTTGACCGATACCTTTGTTGACGTATTGGGCGATGTAGTCCGTCCGTTCGTCTACTGCCTTATTCAAGAGACGCCTGTTGGTGAATGGGGTATTGCGGGTGTCCCCATGCCGGACTTAGCGTACCTCGTCGGTCCCGAACATGCAGAAGTGATTAACAAGTCGAATACCTTGATGCGTGGCGCAATTGCTCAAATGGCAGGCGCTCAAGAACCCGTCGCAGCCCATCCTGACCACCCCGCGAAGAATGCCGACGAAGCCGATGCACTCTGGCGCACGGGTGAAACCCTTGACCACGCAGCCTTCTTCGGGGAATGGTTTGAAGAACTCTGGAATAAGAAAAACTATGCTTTCGCCGCAACCCGTGTGGCGCCTGAATTTACGGCACATGGTGCTGGCGGTCAAGATATTAAGCAGGGACCCGATGGCGTCGTCGGCATGGTCAAGGAATGGCACAAAGCCTTCCCCGACGCCCATATGACCCTCGATGAAGTGATCACCGAAGGCGATCTGTCCACCATCCGCATGACCTTCACAGGCACACATCTGGGCGAATTCTACGGCATGAAAGCGTCGGGCAAGAAAGTCAAAATCACTTCCATCGGCATTGATCGTGTCATTGATCGCTTGATCACCGAAGGGTGGGGCGAGCTGGATATGTTCGGCATGATGCAGCAAATGGGCATTATTCCGAGCGCATAGGGATAGCAAGCAAAATTTCTAACTCTGAATTTCTGAATCTATACATCTCTGGAGTAATGAAATGCCTATTATCACCATTCAATTTATCAAAGATGTCGTTGCAACACCCGAACAGAAGCGTGAACTCATTATCCGTATGACCGACACCTTCGTTGATGTCTTGGGCGATGTCGTCCGTCCGTTCGTCTACACGCTCATTCAAGAAACGCCTGTTGGGGAATGGGGTATTGCGGGCGTCCCGATGCCTGATCTGCCTTACCTTGTTGGTCCCGAACATGCACAGGTGATCGAAAAGTCGAATTCCATGATGCGCGGCGCGATCCAGCAAATGGGGGAAGCCGCCGCCGCCGAGGAAAAAGCGAAGCAAGCCGAGCGCGATAAGCAAGCCGACGACCTGTGGCGCACGGGTTCTTCCAGCTAACGAGCGTCATGTTGTTATCGTCAGAATATCAAAGGTGTCATGTCTGAGAGAAGAAATGACACCTCATCCATTCTTGAGCAATCTGTGAAATTTATGAGGGGGGGATAAATTGATCAGCGCCGCAGAAAAACGTGTACTCATCAATCGTATGTACGATGAGACGAATAAAGGCAATGCCAAAATTTTGCTCGAAGTCCTAGCGCCGGACTTCATTAGCTACGGTGGGGCAGGCTTCCAAGATTTGCATGGGGCAGAAGCCTTCCTCGGACTGTGGGAGACATTCGTCGGGGCGTTTCCCGACCTGCATTTCGACGTTCAGCAGATCGTGGCTGGCGAAGATGAATGGGCGGCTGTTCGCGGCATCCAGTCGGGGACACATCTTGGTAATTTTCTTGGGATGGTTCCCGCAACCGGTAATAAGGTCAACTGGACGGGTACGGCAATTTTCAAGTTCAACGAAGACGGCAAGATTGTCGAACGTTGGCAAGACCTCGACAATTTGACTCTGTTTCAGCAATTGGGTGTAATTCCGCCATTCGGTTCGGCGGGCGGTTGATTATTTACCACGACAAAGGTGAGAGAAAATGTCTGTTGAACAAAACAAGCTAATTATGCATCGCCTCTTGGAGGATGTCTGGAATAAGGGTAATTTGGCAGTAGTTGATGAACTGTTTACCGCAGATCACACCAGCCCAAGCGCCCCTTTCCTCCCCCCGGGACCCGAAGGCACTAAAATCATCGTCAATATGTTCCGCAAGGCGATGCCAGACTACAAGCTCAAGATCGACTTGATCATGGCGGACGATTACAAAGTGGTTGCCCGGTTTACGCAAAGCGGTACCCATGTGGGCGAACCCTTGCTAGGGATGAACGCCAGCGGCAGACGTGCAGAATGGACGGAAATCGCCGTTCTAGAAGTCACGAATGGCAAGATTACCAAGAGTTGGTACGAAACCGACATGTTGGCGCTGGTCAACCAGCTTAACGCGCAGAAGTAGAAATAGTTTTTGTACGGGGGGAACTTCCCCCCGTTCGTGCAAACTTTTGCCAACTAAAGGAGTTTTGCCGATGACTCCCCGTGAGATCATTGAAAAGTACTACGAATTAGCCTCTGCTGGCGACTGGGATGCGTGGTGTGACCTGTTCTCAGACGATTACGTGATGGACGAACAGCTTGCCGGACGTGTCACAGGCTTAGATAACCTGCGTAATATCATGCGTGGTTTCCCGCAAGCCTATTTCCGCTTCTCCAACACACCCAAAACCATTCTCGTTGACGGTGATAAAGGCGCAGTCGTTTCGCACATCTCAGCCCTTGCAATGAAATATCAAAATGAGCCGATTGAAGCCGAAGCCATGAACTACTTCCAGTTCAAAGATGACAAAATTGTCTATATGGCGAACTTCCACGACTCCAAGCCTTTTGCTCCGTTTCTCCGCCAACTCTCAGAGGGGTAAAACATGGCTAAAAATACTTACGATTACATTGTCGTTGGCGCGGGGGCGGGGGGTGCTGCGGTTGGCAATCGCCTGAGCGAAAACCCGGACGCCAAAGTCCTCCAGCTTGAAGCAGGGACGGGCGAAATCCCCGAAGCGGTGCGTATCACACAGGCATGGCCTACGCTCTGGTTCACCGACATCGACTGGAAATACGGCGAAGTCCCTCAAAAGGGCTTGAACGGACGCGCAGTACCCGAACCGCGTGGTAAGGCGGTTGGGGGGTCGAGCAATTTCTACATTATGATGCACATTCGCGGGCATGAGTCCGACTTCGACAACTGGGCGTACAACGGCTGCCCCGGTTGGTCTTATAACGACGTGTTGCAGTTCTTCACGAAGTCCGAAGATCAAGAAGATGACACCAACCCGACGGGCGGCAAGGGCGGTCCTATTTCGGTCATTAATGCGAAAGACCACAACCCGAACCCCTATTCAGGCTATTTCATCGACGCCTGTGAGGAACTTGGACACATACGCCGCGAAGATTTGAATGCTCCCGGCAGCCTCATTGGGACGGGTTGGCATCACCTGAACATTCGCAACGGCAAACGGCATGGGGCGAACGAAGCCTACATCGAGCCGTTTATCAATAACCGCCCCAACTGGACGCTGAGTACCAACTCATTGGCGACCAAGTTGGTGTTTGAAGGCAATCGCTGTGTCGGCGTGGAATACATCAAAGATGGCAAGAAACACACCGCCCACGCAACGACTGAAGTGATTGTCGCTGGCGGCGCAATCGAATCGCCTAAACTGCTCATGCTGTCTGGCATTGGTCCTGCCGCGCACTTGAAGCAGCACGGGATCGATACCCTCGTCGATTTGCCGGGTGTCGGGCAAAATTTCCACAACCATGTTTTAACGGGCATGATCTACGAAACCAAAGGTCCAGTGCCGCCGCCGAACCTCAATATGTCGGAATCCGCGCTGTTCTGCCAGTCAGACCCCGGTGGGATCGGTCCCGACATCCAACTGTCGTTTATCAGCGCGTCGTTTGACATCATCATCGGACAGTCCAACCCCAACGTGGTCAGCATCCTCCCCGGTGTTGTCCGTCCCATGTCTCGCGGTTCAGTCACGCTTCAAAGCTCCAAGCCCGAAGATTATCCCATCCTCGATCCGAACTATCTGGGTGAGAAATCCGATCTTGAAGGGTTGCTCTGGGCGGTCAAGCACACCCGCGACATCGTTCACACCAAGTCGTTTAGCGAACATCTGACCGGACGTGAACTGCTTCCTCGTGCTGAAGAAAATGTCCAGACAGATGACGAAATTCGTGCGTGGTTACGCAACAATGCCGCTTCGTTCCATCATCAAGCGGGTTCGTGCAAGATGGGTTCCGACGGCGCTTCTGTCGTTGACCCGCAGCTTCGCGTGTACGGCGTCGAAGGTCTGCGCGTAGCAGATGCGAGTATCATGCCGCAGGTGACATCCTGCAATTGCCATTCTGCCATCCTCATGATCGGTGAAAAGTGCGCCGATATGGTGAAGAACGCACACGCATAACAACATCGCTGCGTCAGCAGTGATAAGGGAACTTATCTAGCGGTCAGTCGCCGTTTGCTCTCCACCCCTCTCCAAACGGAGAGGGGTAGGGGGTGAGGCTTAAAGTTGAAAGTGGGGCGCATGAAACTTCAAGGCAAGAAGGTCGGCATTCTCATCGAGAGCGACTTCTACGAAAAAGAGATTTTCTACTACGAGCATCGCTTTCCCGAAGAAGGAATCGAACTGCACTTCATGTCGCGCTTGTGGGGGCAGCCCTATTTGACCTTCAAAGGACACGAAGAACATTACCCGTTTGAGTGTCACGAGAGCTTTGAAGGCATGGATGATGCGACCCTTCGCAGCTTCGACGCGATTATTGTGCCATCTGCAATCGTCTCGGATCGTCTGCGTTATACTGAGGACATCAACAAGCTTGCTCCGGCGGTGCAGTTCATTGAGCGGGCTTTTGCTGAGAAAGACATCATCAAGGGGATTATCTGTCACGGTCACTGGATTATTTCACCGGTGCCGCATCTCTATCGCGGGCGCAATGTGACCGGACACATCAATCTGCTAGGCGACATTCGCAACATGGGCGCGAACTACATTGACCAGGATTTGGTTGTCGATGGCGATTTGGTGACGGCTCGCACTGGCGGTCATTGCCATCTACTCGCCCGTCAAATTATTGATATGCTCTATGCCAAAGAAGGGGTTAAATAATGGCTTTCTCACATATTGGACTAAGCTGCCTAGACCCCATCGCCGTTGAACGCTGGTATACCCAATATTTCGGCTTCACGCGGTCACGGGTTGTCCCGTTGGGCGCAGAACAGTTGGTGTTCATCAAGTCGGGCGATATGTATCTTGAGTTGTTCAAAACCAATGAGCTGCGCCCGCTTCCTGCACCCCAAAACGACGGATACGGCTTTGAAGGCTACCGTCATATCGCCTTTCAAGTCGAAAACGTGGATGCGAAATTGGCAGAGATGGGCGATAATGCTAAGATTACATTGGGTCCGCTCGACTTTAACGATTTTATTCCCGGTTGGCGTACCGTATGGGTAGCCGACCCGGAAGGCAATATTGTAGAAATTAGTCAAGGGTATCAGGATCAGGACAACCCACCTGCTCTGAACTAGCTGTCTCCTAACTAGAGAAAAGGAACATCCGTGAAGATCGATTTTACTTTTTCAGATACGATAAGTGGGTATGTCACCCATTTTAATCGTGTAGAGCGTTCAGTCGGATTAAGCACCTCAGACGGGCGGCAGTTCAAGGGTGTATTGACGCCAAGCACCTATGCACGCATCTCGCAGAATCTTGAAGAATCGTACATGGACGCAACGGGACGCCTTGCCGAACTGCTGACTCCCGGTCAGTTTGTCTATGCCTATGGCGTGTTTTACCCGGATGCAGGGGACGGCGATTACGTTTTTGAAATCAAGTCGATGGTTTTCCCCGGCAATGGGCCTTCGGTCTATCGTCACGAGGAACAGGACTGGTGGATTAAGCAGATTCGCTCCATCGGGAATTCATACCTCAAGTGGCAGTTCAATTACCCCAAAGAAGAAATCGACTACCGCAATTACCGCACCTTCTTACATTTGGCGGGCGCAAAACGCGGCGATTTCCTGCAAGAAACAGACACAATTTCGCGTCTGGTTTATGGTTTTGCCTCTGCGTTCCTGTTGACGGGTGAAGATGCTTTCCTCGAAGGCGCGGAAAAAGGTACAGAATACCTGCGCGATCACATGCGCTTCTATGATGTCGAAGAAGAATTGATCTACTGGTATCATGGCGTTCAGGTCAGCGGCGATCAAGAACAGAAGCTGTTGACATCCGAATTTGGTGACGACTACGACGCGCTTCCTGCCTATGAACAGATTTACGCGCTGGCGGGTCCTATTCAAACATACCGCATCACGGGCGATCCACGTATTCTCCTTGATGCAGAATTGACCGTCAAGCTGTTTGACCGCTTCTTTGTTGACAAAGAAAAGGGCGGCTATTTCTCGCACATCGATCCCATCACGCTTGACCCGCGTGCCGAATCGCTGCGCCACAACCGCGCCAAGAAGAACTGGAACTCGGTGGGCGATCACGCTCCCGCGTACCTGATCAATCTGTGGATTGCGACGCATGACCAGAAGTATGCCGACTTCCTCGAAGACACGTTCGACACCATCGAAGGACACTTCCAGGACTACGAAAATAGTCCGTTCGTGCAAGAGAAGTTCTTTGAGGACTGGAGCCACGACTCAACCTATTTGTGGCAGCAGGATCGCGGCGTCGTCGGTCACAACCTGAAAATCGCGTGGAATCTCACCCGTATGCAGGGTTTGAAGTGGAAAGACAGCTACGAGAAGTTCTCCAAGAAAATCGCTGACCTTATGCCGCATGTGGGTATGGATATTCAGCGCGGCGGTTGGTACGACGTGGTAGAGCGCAAGTTGCGCCCCGGCGAAAAGTTCCATCGTTATGTGTGGCATGACCGCAAAGCATGGTGGCAGCAGGAACAGGGCATCCTCGCCTACTTGATCATGTACGGTGTCTACAAAGATGAAGAATACAAACGTCTCGCCCGTGAATCAGCGGCGTTCTACAGCGCCTTCTTCCTCGATCATGACGACGGTGCGGTCTACTTCAACGTTCTGGCGAATGGCGTACCTTATCTGCTCGGCAACGAACGCTTGAAGGGCAGCCACTCCATGAGCGGCTATCATTCGACTGAACTGTGCTATCTGGCATCCGTCTATCAAAACTTGCTCATCAGCAAGAAACCGATGGATTTCTATTTCAAGCCGTACCCGACCAATTTCAAAGACAATATCATGCACGTCGAACCTGATATTCTTCCGCCCGGTTCGATCTCTATTGGATCGGTGGAAATTGACGGTGTACCATACACGGATTTCGATGCGACAGCACTCACAGTCAAGCTGCCTCAGACAGATCAACGTGTCAAGGTTAAAGTAACTATCGTACCCGTCTAATTGCGGAGAATCTATGGACGTTCAAACTAAACCGTTCGCGGACGCAACTGTCGTTGAAGTTTCTGGCGACGTGGATGGAAGCACCGCACCCGTTATGCAGGAAGCGATAATGGCGGTAGCCCAACCGGGCTGCCGCCTCCTGATTGATATGAGCCAAGTTGGTTTTATGTCCAGCGCAGGCTTACGCGTCATGCTCATTTTGCATCGGACAATCTCTGGTGGAAAAGGGAATGTCGTCCTTGTTGGCTTATCCGATGACATCAAAGACACGATGTCTGCGACCGGGTTTTTGAAGTTTTTTACGACCGCCGAAACATTGGATGCAGGGTTGCAAGCATTAAACAATGGTTGAGCGTATTGATGTTTACCCAACTCATATACACGAGGGTTACAAGCTAAGACCGGGGCAGACGCTCCCGTTTGGCGCGTCCATCGTGCCGGGGGGGATCAATTTCTCGATCTTCTCCAGCCATGCGACCACTTGTATCCTCGTGCTGTTCGAGAAAGATGCAGATAAGCCGCTGGTGGAAATCCCCTTCTTAGAGGAATTCCGTATCGGCAATGTATATTCCATGACCGTGTTCGATATTGATTACGAGAATATCGAATACGGATTTCGCATGGATGGACCCTGGGATCCCAAAAACGGGCATCGTTTCGACAAAACCAAAGTGTTGATGGATCCCTATGCCAAAGTGATCGGCGGACGCGATGTGTGGGGGACGAACCCCGACTGGGACAACGTTTACCAGCATCGTTCCCGCCCCGTCTTGAATGACTTCGACTGGGAACACGATAAGCCGCTCGAATTGCCCATTGAAGACCTTGTAATCTACGAAATGCACGTCCGTTCGTTCACGCGGCACGAGTCGTCCAAAGTCGAAGCGACTCCCGGCACGTTCGCGGGCATGATCGAAAAGATTCCGTATTTGAAGGAACTTGGCGTCAACTGCGTCGAACTGCTGCCCATCTACGAATTTGACGAATTCGAGGACAGTCGCCGCAGCCCGATCACCGGTGAAATGTTGTTCCAATATTGGGGCTACAGCACGGTAGGGTTCTTCGCCCCGAAAGCAGGCTATGCCGCGACGGGTAAATACGGAATGCAGGTAGACGAGTTTAAGAATCTCGTCAAAGAACTGCACGCCAACGGCATCGAAATCATCCTTGATGTGGTGTTCAATCACACCGCCGAAGGCAACGAAAACGGACAGTATGTGTCCTTTCGGGGCATCGACAACAAGATTTACTACATGCTGACGCCCGACGGCTACTATTTCAATTTCAGCGGTACAGGGAACACGCTGAATTGCAATCATCCCGTTGTGCGTAACATGGTGCTGGACTGCCTTCGTTATTGGGCAGCCGAATATCATATCGACGGTTTCCGGTTCGACCTCGCCGCCATTCTTGGGCGGGATCAAAACGGTGCGCCGCTCTCGAACCCGCCGCTGCTCGAACAACTGGCGCATGATCCCATTCTTGCCAAGTGCAAGCTGATCGCAGAAGCGTGGGACGCTGGCGGCTTGTATCAGGTCGGCGTATTCCCTGCATATGGTCGTTGGGCAGAATGGAACGGCAAGTACCGTGATGCGCTGCGTAAGTTCATCAAGGGCGAAGAGAACTTGATCGGGGAAATGGCATCTCGTGTGCAGGGGTCGCCTGACCTCTACGCCACACGCGGACCCACAGCCTCCATCAACTTTATCACCGCGCATGATGGCTTCACCCTCATGGACTTGGTGTCGTATAACGGCAAGCACAACGAGGCGAATGGTTGGAACAACACCGACGGCGCGAATGACAACGACAGTTGGAACAGCGGTTGGGAAGGGGATACCACCGACCCCGGAATCATCCAACTGCGCCACCGTCAGGTCAAGAATTTCGCAACCATCCTGATGGTGAGTCAGGGTATCCCCATGATCCTCATGGGCGATGAAGTAGGACGGTCACAGAACGGCAATAACAACACCTATTGTCAGGATAACCTCCTCAACTGGTTCGACTGGTCGCTGCTGGACAAAAACGCCGATCTTCTGAAATTTTTCCAGAAGGTGATCAACTTCCGGCAGACACACGCGGTACTCCGCAGTCGCACCCATTACAGACACGCCGACTATGTGGGCAGCGGTATACCAGACATCAGTTTTCACGGAACCCAAGCGTGGCAGCCCGATTGGTCAGCGAACAATCAACACACGTTAGCATTCATGCTGTCTGGCGACCATGCCAAGGGCGGCAAGGTGCATGACGATCATATCTACGTGGCAATCAACACCTACTGGGACGCCCTGAGCTTTGGACTACCGCAGCTCCCACATGGCAGACGCTGGCACATGGCAATCAATACGTCTATGCCAACACCAGAAGATATTTGGCAACCCGGAAGCGAACCGCTGCTAGGGGATCAACACACCGTCTGGGTAGGCAATCGTTCGGTCATCGTTTTAGTAGGACGCTGATCAACTCTGTACGGTCTTGGTAGGTCGCTGACTCTAAATCTAAGGAGATTGAGCTATGGCTTTTGAATCATCACTGGTGTTGGAAAACGGAATCGCAAAGATTACGCTGGTAGGGGAACTAGACGCGAGTGTCGCGCCTCAGTTTCAGGAAAAAATCAAAGAAGCGGCAGACGCGCACGCCCAAAAGCTTGTCCTGATGATGGAAGGCTTGGTCTATATGTCGAGCGCGGGTTTGCGTGCGTTGGTTTACGCCAAGCAGAAGATGGGCGCACAGGTCAAAATTTATCTGATCGCTACCCAAGATCAGGTTGTCGAACCAATCAAGCAGACCGGCTTTCATTACAGCGTGATCATGCTCCCAAGCTATGATGCGTCGGTGATCGAGGGCTAACGGGCTTCTACGTGACCGGGCGTTGGACATCTTTGATCTCCCTGTGGTTCTCTGGATATCCTTGGGTTTCCAACGTCCTTTTCTCTCTCCGCAGAAGTAAACAGCAGGCAAAACGATGTCCGAATTAAAAATACCCGCGATTATTGTTTCTGGAAAATCTGCGAACATGGGAGAGTCGTTAAGTGCGATTCGCCAGTTTGTCAGTAATGCTTCACAGCAGGCTGGGCTAGACAAACCAGCGGTTTACAAGTTAACATTGGCGGTAGATGAAATCGCCGCAAACATATTTATCTATGGTTATAAAGACGCCGTCCCCGATGCCAAAATTGGTATCGAAGGGTTGATCACAGAAGCGTCCCTGACGATTCGGCTGGAAGACAGCGCCCCCGCATTTGACCCTATCGCTCACCTGAAATCAACCGAATTTGATCTGGATGCTGATATAGGTGATCGGATTCCCGGTGGCTTGGGCATCAAACTGGCGGCGGATAATGTTGATGAATTTCGCTACGAGTATCGCAATGGGCGGAACTGTAATATCTTTATCATGAAACGCCGTCCTTCATAAGAAGGACGAGAGTAAATTTGTGCTGCAATTGAACAAAACAAGCAGCATATTGTAATTTTAGAAGGGCGACAACTTATGTCTAACGTCATCAGCCGTGTGCTGGTTATTGACGACAACATTCAAAACCGGACGCAGCTCGAAAACCACCTGAAATCGCGCGGACATCTCGTTGTAGGCGCGGGCGATGGACAAGAAGGTTTTGACGTGATGTGCGCCCAAAGTTTTGACCTGATTCTGATGGGGATCAATCTGCCCACGTTGACCGGATTCCAAATCCTAGAGCAGATGAACGCGCATCCCGATTTGAAGCATCTCCCTGTGATCATCATTTCGGCGGTCTCCGATATGGACGCTGTCACGCGATTGATCCAGTTGGGCGCAGATGACTACATCCACGAACCTTACTCGCCAGAGATACTGGATGTTCGCGTTCAAATCACGATGGAAAAGGTGCTGCTCGAAAAAAGCCAGGAAATGCACATGCGGCGCTCCGAGAAAATGGCTGACCTCATGGAAAAGGTGATCCTTCCTATCGGGATCGCGCTGTCCACCGAGTCGAACTTTGACAGCCTCACCGAGCGTATTTTGATGGAAGTGAAAACGATTTGCAATGCCGACGCCGGGACGCTTTACATTCGCACCCACGACGACAATTTGCGCTTTGCCATCGCTATCACCGAGTCGTTGGGCGTGCATGCAGGAGGTACCAGCGGACGCCCGATTGCATTCTCACCGCTTCCTATGTACAACCGGGCAACCGGACAGCCCAATCACCATAACGTTGCTACCTACGTTGCGTTGACGGGCAAATCGATCAATATTCCTGACATTTACGCCGCCGAAGGCTTCGACTTTTCCTCCACGAAGATTTTCGACAAGCAAAATAACTATCGCTCTGTTTCCAGCTTGACCGTGCCGCTGAAAGATAACAAAAGTGATGTCATCGGCGTGCTGCAACTGCTCAATGCGCGTAACGACGATGGCGTTATCACCCCATTCGATGAATATAATCGCTTGGTGGTGGAGTCGCTCTCGTCACAGGCGGCGATTGTGATGAACAATCACCTGCTGGTACAGCAGCAGCAGAAGATGGCGAAGATCGAGAACGACATCGAAATTGCACGACGCATTCAAAACAACTTCCTCCCTAATACCCTGCCGATTGTTCCCGGTTGGGAAATTGGCGGGCGCTTCCAACCAGCGCGTGAAGTAGCGGGCGATTTCTACGACTATTTCATGATGATGAATGAGCGCCGTCTGGGGATTATCATCGCAGATGTGTGCGATAAAGGCGTGGGCGCGGCGTTGTTCATGTCCCTGACGCGCAGTCTGCTGCGTGCCTTCGCCATGATGAACCACAACGTCAATTGGGCGGAAAATCTATTTGAGGATGGCAACGCCGCTACGTTAGGGCGCACAAAGTCAAGCCGTATGGCGCTGCGGGCAAACGCTCTTAAAACGGCGGTAGTCGATACCAACGAGTACATCACACAGCATCACCTTGACCTCAACATGTTCGCTACCCTGTTCTTCGGTATGCTTGAACCGTCAACGGGGACGCTGTTGTACATCAACGGCGGACACTGCCCCCCCATGATCATCAGCCCGACAGGGGAGATCAAAGCGCGGCTCGAACCGTCGGGACCCGCCGTTGGCATGTTCCCCGGCGCAGAGTTTGAAATCCACGATGCCCAACTCGATTACGGTGATATTTTTCTTGGCTTCACCGATGGCGTGACCGATGCGCGTAACCCGTCCGGCAAATTGTTCCATGAAGCCGGTTTGATCTCGCTCATTGAGCCGCCGCTCGATTCTGCAAAGGGCTTGCTAGATCGGATTGATAACGCGCTCTATAACCACATTGCCGATGCCATTCAGTTCGATGACATCACAATGGTAGCCGTTCGTCGTGAACCAAAAGCCTAACCCCACGATTAGATTTCTCCCCCTCTCGCTTTTCGCAGAGGGGGGGAATCGCTTAGTTCAGCGGGGCGGCGCTCCGCTTTGCCGACTTGTACCGCGTGTCAATCAACTGACCATCGCGCAGTTCGTGAACTACATCAGCTTCATCCATCGTTTGCGGGTCGTGCGTGACCACCACTACCGTGATTTTCGCCTCAATCACCAACCGCCGCATCAAATCTAAGACTCGCCTCCCGGTTGTGCTGTCCAGTTGACCGGTGGGTTCATCAGCCAGCACAATTTGCGGACGGACTGCTATTGCACGCGCAATCGCCACCCGCTGCTGTTCTCCGCCGCTCAACTCATACGGGCGATGAGCAGCCCGCTCCAGTAACCCCACCCACGACAGCGCCTCAGTCACGCGCCCCTCGCGTTCTTTCGCGCCCAATTGACGCATTCGCAGCGGCACGCCCACATTCTCCGAAGCAGTGAGCAGCGGCAGCAGTCCAAACGACTGAAACACGAACCCGATTTTCTCTTGACGTAACCGGAGGCGCTGTCCCTCGTTCATGGTGTGCAGCGGTTCGCCGTCAAATACAATTTCACCGTTTGTCGGCTGGTCTAAGCCCGAAATCAAATTAAGAAACGTCGTTTTACCGGAACCGGATCGTCCGACAATCGCGGTCATTTCACCGGGATAAATATCGAGAGTCACGTTATCTACTGCGCGTACAGACACATCGTTCGCAGGGTAGACTTTGCTGAGGTTGCGTACCTGAATGATCGCTTCTCGCATGAGGTTATTTGTCCTAATTGAGGTCGCGTACTTGAATAATCGCTTTACGCATCAGGTTTATTTTCCCCGACGTTGTAGACGGCAACGTGATCGCGGTTCAGGTGCAGCCGCACGCGGTCTTTCATCTCTAGGCTGTCGAGATACGCTTGCGGTAGCTGTATGCGACCCGCTTTATCCAGAATAGCGAACTCATCCTCCGACAGTGTGACTCCCGCTGCATCCCGCTTGCGTAGAATTTCCGTGCTGGCGCGACCATCCCGCATCCCGATCACACGATCCACGCGGCTGGCGACGTTGAAATCATGCGTCACCACAATGATCGTGACTCCGTATTCGCGGTTCAGCACCCGTAAGGTGTCAAAAATCGCGTTGGATGATGTGCTATCCACTTCGCCCGTTGGCTCATCTGCCAGCAGCAAACCGGGTCGATTTGCCATCGCTACAGCAATCGCCGCCCGTTGTTGTTCCCCGCCGCTCAAGCGATCAGGTCGATGATCGTAGCGATGTTCCAACCCGACCTGATCGAGCAGTTGCCGCGCCCGTTCACGCCGTTCACGCCCTTTGACTCCATCCAACGCCATCGGCATTTCGACGTTTTCCTGTGCGCTCAGGTAAGGGAGCAGGTTGCGGGCAGTTTGCTGCCACACAAACCCCACTTCACGCCGCCTATACAACACCTGATCGCGCCGCGACATATCTAGCAAATTGTGGCTCCCTACGTGGATTCGACCCGCTGACGGCGTATCGAGTCCGCCTAGAATGTTCATCAGCGTCGATTTCCCCGAACCCGACGGACCAACGAGCGCCATCATTTCGCCCGCTTCCACCAGTAGATCAACCCCTTGCAAAGCGACCACTTCCAGATCAGCCACCTTGTAAATTTTGACCAGATTATCGCATTCGATGAACATGGATGCTTTTTACCCTCTCTTATTCTTGTTCTTTTCTGCTCCCCTCTCCCTTGGGAGAGGGGTTGGGGGTGAGGCTCCCTGCTTATTCTTCGCGTAGCACCTGATTAACGCTCATTCGCTGGAGGAAAATCACCGTTGTCCCCAGCAGCAGCGCGAACGCCAGCACCAGCACGATCAGCAGTTGGCTGATTTCAGGGATCGGAAATTGCAGCGTTTCCCCGCCAAGCAGCGCAAGGAACGGCAGTAGGAGATACGCCAGCAAGCCGCCTAGCAGCACCCCGACCAGCAGGGCAGGGGTGATCAACGCCGCTTGTTCGACGGTCAGCAGCCCCCAAAGCTTTTGCGAATGCCAACCAAGCGCCCGCAGCACCGCGAACGAAGTTGCTCGCCGCCGCGCTGTCATCGCCAGATAGAACGCGAAATCGAGCAGACCTAAACCGAGCGACACCCAGAACCCTGTGAACAACATCCCCGTGATCGCGTTCGGAAGGGGTTCGCGCCGCAGGGCATTGTAAACATCATACGCGAATAACACCGTTCTTCTGGAATTATTCGCGTTGTTCGTTTCAATGGCTTGACTGCTGTCCACCGTTGCGAGGAAATCCGCGCTTGGTTCACGGCTTGGAAACGTGACCCAAGCCTCATTCGTCGTATAGAACTCGGTGGGCGTGCTGATGCTGTTCAAAACCTGTTCCAGATGATCAATCCGCGCAATGAAATACCGTTGATCAGCTTGCATCGTCGGGAAATTATCCACGATACCCACGACCTCAAACCGAACCTCAAGATTGGCTTGGGCAAGTTGTAGAGTCATCGAGCCTGTCTCGCCAACTTGCAGCGGACGCCGCCGCTCACTGCGCCGCCCGTGATGTTCCGCAAATTCGCGTGACGCGATGATCGGCATGAAGATTTCGCCTCCCGGCACGCGATACACCATCAGCAACGGGTCGATGAGATTCACGCCTTGCTGCCAGATCGCATAATCGACGCGCAGACTGTACACGCCTGTTCCTGCTTGCGCGGTGGTCGCTGTCGTGAAAAATCCCGGACGCTGATTAACCGATGTCCATTCAGGGAGAGCAGTCCGCTCGAAGTCCTCTAACACCGTTGCATTTCCGGCGTCATCCGTGACAGTCAGCGCATCCAGATAAATCGTATGCTGAAAGTTGACTTGATCGTCCGCACGGGTGAGCAGTCGAAATCCGGTCAAGCGCCAGGGTGCGTAAGTGGTGTCACTTGGCAGAGTTGCGCTGTAAGTCACAAACTCCCCCGTGATCGTTTCATCGGCGGTTGTCATCGGGAGCAGCATAAGTACGCCGATTGCATTTTTCAGTTCAAGTACCAGACGTGTCGTGACGCTCTGCAATGGGGTGGCGAACACTTGCACCGAGAGGCTGTGCGCGTTTTGCGCCAGCACCAAGCCCGATTGCGCGAAAGCAGGTTGATCGGCTAATGCATTGACGTTAACCCCCGCGTCATAAGTAGACATTGCAGTCGGGTCAACACCGAGAGCAATAGTGCGCGGTTCGCCTTCCATCTCAGTGGTTGTGAACTTCATCAGGCTCACGCCCGAAGTTACAGTGGGTAGGGCAGTCAGATCGTACAGCGTTGGCGCAAACTGAATCTGTGCGCTCCCACCGACCTCGTGCCGCGCAACCTCCCACGCGCCTGTATCATGTGTCGCGGTCAGCGCCAGCGATGCCGTGCCGAGTGCCAGCGTGCCAATCAGCAGCATGACCATTTGCGCGTAATGACCGGGGTCACGTTCGACAGACCACAGCGCCAGCGGAAACATGAGTCCATTCAGACGACCAAAAATCGCGCTGATCCCATGCATCAACAGCGGGAAAATTCGCAGCCATAACAGCGCCGCCCCCGTGAGAATCAGCGCCGCCCCCGCCAGATTAAACGGATCATTCAGCAGGGTTGTATCTCGCCCGCCCACCGCAATCAGTCGAATGAACTCAGCGGGGTCTTGCAGCACCGCGCCAATCCCGCGACTCGCATCTCCACCCACCAGAAAATACAGCCGCACGAGGAACGCAAACCCGATCACCAGCAGAATCAGGTCAAGAAAATACTTTGTCCATGCTGGGCGTGTCGGCGGTCTGCTGATCGACCCCTTGAGCGACAAAATACCTGTCCGTGCGGCGGGCAGGGCGGGGATCGTCAGCGCCACAATCATGATCAGCGCAGCAGTGAGGCTCAAAACAATGCTCGTCGGCGGAATCTCTTCGACGCGGCTTGGCGCACCTTCCAGAATGGCGGCAAGCGGTCCGACACGCTCTAGCAGCCATAGAATCGCCCACGCCAGCGGCAGCCCCGCGACAAACGCAATGGTGCCGAACAGGGTCATCGTTCCGGCTTGCAGTTGAACAAGCTGGCGGACGCTTCCGCCGCGACTGCTGATCGCCGCCCATTCGACCTGCTGCCCTTCGAGGATCAGGGCAGTCGTGGTCATCAGTTGGTAGACCATCATCAGCAGCACCGCCCCCGACAGCAGAATCACGGGACCTTCGGCGGCAGCAATCTTGATCTGGAAGTCAGCTATAAGGCTGCGTAAACCGCCTACAAGGGCGATTTCCGGGTAAATTTGGCGGAAACGGGCTTCTGTATGGTCAAGGCTTGCAGACAGGGCATCCAGCGACCCTGCACGCAAAGCCAGCGGTTCAATTTCGATCACCCAGTTGTATACGCTGCCCGCCCGCGTCACAGGCATGATCAAGCGATCATACGTGCCTTCAGGGATAATCACGCCAAAATCGAACCGTTGAATGTCAGCCGTTACATCCGTGACTTGACCTTCTGTTGCAAACGCCAGCGAATCCCAGAAGGGGTTCTCAGCATTTACCGGATCGACCAAGCCCACGACATGCACAGTAATCGGTGGGGTTTGCGTGCCATTGAGCGTGAAGCGATCCCCGACGGTGTAGTGGGCGCGTGCGGATACGCGGTTGGTGATCACCGCCTCCACAACGTCTGTTTCTCCCGTGTCCTGCGTGTCTTGTGGAAACCGTCCGCTTGTCACGGTGAATCGTTCTTCCAGCCTCGAAAACCCAATCGGCAGGTAAGCGCGATATTCATCTCCCGTACAAGTCCGACCCGGCGGATCGCAGAACACGCCCCCCGCACGGGTGACAAGTTCAACACTTCGCGTTAGATCGCCTAATTCCTCGTTCAAAATCGGCTGATGGTCAAGATCGGTTCGTTCGGTATTCGTCAGCGTGAGGTTGAACGTGCCGGGATAAGCCTGTGCAACGGTATACCGGAGCGCCGCCTCTCCCACGCTGCGAATATAAAACGGACTGAGCGCGAAAAACCCACTCACGAGGATCATAGCGAACAGCAGTACCGCGAACACGCGCCCGTCACGTCGAATTCTGCGGAGAATAATTGAAAGCGACATTTATTTACTCCCCGCACAATCGTCTCTAGTGCTTCTGTTTTTGCTTTTGCTGTCTCCCCTCCCTGAATTCGGGGAGGGGTTAGGGGGTGGGGTCAAGTTGATCATTTTTACTCCTCCCCGTAACGGAGTGTTTGCGAGAGGGAAAGCCGTCGCACCAGCCAGACGCTTCCCAGCAAAACCAGCGACAGCACAATGAGCAGAATCAAGCCGTATTGCAGCAGCGCCCCAATTTCGACCTGTACCAAAAACGGCGGCGTGATGATTTCCCCTGTCGTAGTGGTTGCCATCGTCGGCAGCACTTGATGACTCAGCATCAGCCCTAAGACTGCCCCTAAGCCAATCGAAGTGATAAAGACGAGTGCTTGCTCTAAGGCGATACTCGTCACCAACCGGCTTACGGGGAAACCAAGCGCCCGCAGCACGGCAAATTCCCCGCGCCGTCCCTGTGCGGTGAGCGCCATGTAGGTTAACAAACTGACGACGCTCAACAGCAGCGCGACGGCAAACGCGATGAACAATAATCCGATCAAACCGAGTGCCAGCGAGTCGGTTTGCAAACGATCCAGCGTTCCCTCAATCGTGACTGAGCTTCTCAGCACCCGCTGATCGGCTTGCAGGGTAGGGGTGAATGCGCTCATGAACGCCGCCGACGATACGTCGGGGTTAAGTTTGATCCAGCTCTCGTGTGCAGTGCTTCCCGCGCCGGGGCGTCGACTCAATGTATACAGCAACGCATCTCGATTGGCGATGGCAAACGGTGCTTGTTCGCCATACAGCGAAGGGAAATAATCGGTCAATCCCACGATTTCAAAATACAGACGCTGCCGTTCTAGGAACAGTTCAACCGTCGCGCCCACAAGTAGATTGTTTTCTTCTGCATAGCGGCGGCTGAATACTGCGGGAATAGACTCAAGCAGCGGCGCGTTGAGGATGATCCCCATAGTCGTCCGATCAACCGATTGCACCCACGAAATCACCCGTCCATTCTCGCGCTCAAAAGATCGGGTTGTTGTCCCGTATGCACCTTGATCCCAATCGTTGATGAACGCCCATTCCAACCCGTCGCCGCGCAAAATATCAAACGGAGTCACATTGCCCGCGTCATCAATCAACGTCAGGTCAGCCAGCGTCAATCGCCAGTCGGGATCAGCGCTAAGGCGATTAATGCCGGTGAACCGGGCAAACTCTTCATGCGTGCGCCAGTAAATCGAGTCGAAACGTACTGCACCGGGGATCGGGATGTTGCCTTCAACGTATACCCATCCCGTCGCCCCTTCACTCAACACTGCTACCCGACCCAGTTCTGCTTGCCATTCTTCTGCGGTTGTGCGAATGCCGACATGGGGGACAAGTTGGGACAGATCGGTCACCTCTTCAATCCCTTCCGCAACCATTGGAATCAGTGGCACGGTGATATAAGCGCCATTTGCATCAATCAGCCGAGCAAAATAATGGGTCGCGTTGGTCGCTATACCAACATCTGGGTTAAATACCTGTGTTGGTATTCCATCTTCGATGATCTCCTCGATATGATCGAGTTTCACCCATAAGCCGATCCTTTCAATATCTGCATCTGCGGGAAGGGCAGCCCCTATTTCGGGAATTTCAACCGTCGGAGGGAGTACCAACGCGCCGAGATCAGGTCGCCAGTACGCCGTTTGAGCGAACGATTCAGGATCAACGCCTAAAATTTGTCCGTCCGTAATCGCAAAATTACTTTGCGAGAAGTTGACGCCGTTCCCACGATACACATTTGACGCGGCGGCGACCTCTGGCAGCGCGGTATAAACGCTTTCAGGCTGAGGACGATCAACGTTTCGCAGCGTATCGCGTTCGATCAATCGCACATCTGCCCCCACCCGATATTCCGACTGATCGCGTTGACTTCGACTGATCGTTGCTTGAAAGCTGGTTGCAAACCACCCGACCCCAATGGCGAGTGCCAGCAAAAACGTGATTCGTCCGTAATGCGCGGGTTCGCGGCTCACTTGCCACATCGCTAACGCGCCGCCTAAACCACGCCGTCCCGCGAAGAATCGCGCTGAGACTTCTGCCAGCGCCGGAAACAGCCGCAGCGATATGCTCCCCAGCGCGACGAACAGCAGCGCGGGCGCAATCAACAGCAATGGGTCAGCTTGTAGATCGCCCACGAGCGTTTCTGCAAAAGGGCTGTCCGTGTTGAGCAGTCGTAAAAGCGCCGCACTCCCCACGACCAGCAGCACCACATCGAGATAACTGCGCTGCCACCACGACGTTTTTTCGCTTCGCATGGCGCTGCCCCCTGCGAGGATCAGCGGCATTCGTAAAACAGGGCGTAAAGTCGTGATCAGGACGATCAATGCCAGTGCCGACGCTCCCGCCGCGTACAAAAATGGAGTCGCATCAAGCGTCAGCGGCAGACTTTCGACATTCGAGAACAGAGGCGCAAATAGGATCAATAGTTGGCGCGTGAGGATCGGCGCGATCAGCGTGACCGCCGCGCAAATCACGAGCGCTTCTACGCCGCGCATCATCACAATTTGATAATCGAACGCGCCCCGGCTTTGCAGCATCGCCACCTCACGCCGTTCACCGCGTCGTACCAGTGCCACGATCACTACGAGGAAGAACATGACCAACGCGCCAATTTGCAGCAGCAGCAAACCAAACGGCGCAGCCAACAGCGTCACTTCAAGGCTGTAATCTTGCAGCACAGTAGGTAGCTGCGTATTAAAGACGAGCGTAAGGTCATTTGATTCGGTCAGTTCCGTTAGCCGTGTTTGGAAGGCGTTCAATTGTGTGATCGCCATTGGAATATCAGAGTAGGGCAGTCGTGCGGGGTTGAACAGCACACGCCAGCCTAACTGTGTCCGCGTATCGGGGATAGAAAGTTGCCCGACGCGGATTAAGTTATCCCGTGTTGTGAGGATCGTCGTTTCGGGGTTGCTGCCCCCATCCATGCGTAATGGGGAGGGTGACATCCAATAAGCCGACGTTGGATCAATCGGCGCGATGATTGCGCTAATTCGCACCTGCACAAGTTGGCTCGTTTCCCACCCGCGTTGATCGAGCGTGATCACGTCGCCAACCGAGAGTCCATGCAGTGCCGCTAAATCTACTGATATTGCCGAGTCAATCGCCGTTGATTGAATAGTGGCGTCTGTCGAATCAGGCAGCGCCCCGTCGATTACGCTAACCTGATCTGTCCAACCCTCGAAATAACCAACGCGCAGTTTGATGTTTTCAAGGTCAATCCCGTCGCGCATGGGGATCATGGACGACGTTTCGCCCCACGTGACGACTTCGCTTACCCAGCCTTGCCATGCTGCAAAGCTGTCGTCTGTCATGGCGCGAACGTCTCTATCAAACGTTGACCAGTACGCCTCAATGTCAGCGATTTGAGAGCCTGTCACGGTGAAACGACTGAATACATTGACTTGTTCTTGTGGTCGGTCTTGCAGTCGCTCCACCATGCCAATTTGCGCGACGGTTGCGGTATACAGCGGCGCGTTCGCCCCAATGATTCCAGCGAGCAAAACGCCCACGATTACGGTCAGCAGCGAACGCCACTGTGCAACCAGACGTAACAGCACGAAGCGCCCCATCCACGGTAAGTTAATCAATTATCGTTTCCCCAAGAACGT
>JBBQRJ010000006.1:0-29715 GCA_038214955.1 Aggregatilineales bacterium
CCTGTGAGATCAATCGGCTGGTGATTCCGCGCCCGTTCAATCAGCGTAGGGGCGAGGCGGGGCGGCATTTCGCCCGATCCGTAGAGATTGAACAGGCGTAAGACCGTAATCGGGAGTTTGTCCGCATAAGCATAAGTCAGCATATGAGCAGCGGCTTTCGACACCCCGTAAGGCGTGCTGGGCGCAAGCGGATCACCTTCGCGGATCGGGTGATTCTGCGCGGCGTACTCAAACCACGACCCCGCGATCACGATTTGCGGCGCTCGTTCGAGTCGTGCCGCCGCCTCTAGCAACGTCTGCAAGCCAAGCATGTTGACCGCGATCAATTCTCGCAGTGATGTACCGCCCGCTCTCACCCCCGCCGCCGCAAGATGAATCAGCGCGTCGGGCTGAAGATCGCGTAGGATGTCAGCAACCCGTGATTCATCCTGTAAATCGCTCCTGTGCTGGATGATCGGCGCGGCAGCGGTTTGTACAGACGACAGGTTATGCAGTTCGACGCCCGCTTCCAACCCTAACCGCATGACGTGACGCCCTAGAAAGCCCGTCCCGCCTGTGACGAGGACTCTTAATCGATCCACGAGAAGCCCTGATCCCGTGCCGCCTGTTCGTAGGCGGCAATGTCGTTCTGGCACAATTGATACACGGCGTCCGGCGTCGTATCGTCCCACTGGTGCAGCGTGCGATACCAGAGAACGGTTTTTTGCACGGCTGCCTGAAACCCCCATACGGGCATCCAATCGAGTTCCCGACAAGCCCGCTCAATGTTGAGTTTCAAGAAAGCCGTTTCGTGCGGCGCGTCCGGTTCGCTGGCGTCAAGCCAACTGCCCTCTCCCCAACAATCAATGATCGCCGCTGCGAGGGCGGCGGTGGTGTGAACGGACACATCAGCGGGACCAAAATTCCATGCCGATGCGAATGCTTGACCGGACTGCGCTAAACGGGTCGCCAGCAGCAGATAGCCGAGCAACGGTTCTAAGACATGCTGCCACGGGCGAATCGCAGACGGGACGCGGAGTGACAGCGGGACTCCCTGTTCTAGTGACTGGATCGCGTCTGGCACAAGGCGGTAACGCGCCCAATCGCCCCCGCCGATCACATTGCCCGCCCGCGCCGATGCGATTTGCACGCCGCTGTTCTGAAAGAAGGAGGCGCGATACGACGCAATGATCAGTTCCATCGCCGCTTTGCTGGCGCTGTAGGGATCGTGTCCGCCAAGCACATCGGTTTCGCGGTAACTGTACACCCACTGGCGATTTTCGTAACACTTATCCGATGAGATCAACACGGCGGTACAGGGTTTCCCCCATAATCGCAAGGCTTCAAGTAGAGCCACCGTCCCCATGATGTTGACATCGAAGGTTTCGGCGGGTGCTGCATACGACTCGATCACGAGCGGTTGTGCCGCGAGATGAAACACGAAATGGGGCTGATGCGTGTGCAATAGGGCAAGCAGCGCCTTTTGATCACGGATGTCACCTTCGACATGATGCAGCCGATTCGCCAAACCGGTCAGCGTGAACAAACTTGGCTGTGTATTCGGTGGAAGCGCATAACCGATCACCTGAGCGCCCAACCGCAGCAGGATCATGCTCAACCACGCGCCTTTAAAGCCCGTATGCCCTGTGATCAGTACCCGCTTGCCCGCAAACGTGTTTCCAAACAAGCGATCACCTTTTCCACGGCGCTGCGCCGCGTTCCCATAGGTCATTCAAGAGTGACCATTCCCGATAGGTATCCATTGGCTGCCAGAAGCCGTTATGTTCATAAACGGCAAGTTGTCCCGCCGCTGCCAGCGCCGTCAAGGGCTGCTGCTCGAAAATCAGCGAGGGGTCGGCGCTGAGAAAGTCCCATAGGCGATGGTCAAACACGAAAAACCCCCCGTTGATGAACCCTTCGAGACTTTGCGGCTTTTCATTGAAGGCACTCACCATCGGCACATCTGCTGAGGGGTCTATACTCAGCACACCGAAACGCCCTTGCGGGTGAACGCCTGTCACCGTGCCGATGCACCCATGTGAGCGGTGAAATGCCAGCAAATCATCCATATTGATGTCTGCCACGCCGTCGCCGTAAGTGACGCAAAAGAGGGGGCTATCCTCAAGATAAGGACGCACGCGCCACAGCCGCCCGCCTGTTTGCGTATCGATCCCCGTTTCCGCCAGCGTGATTCGCCAGTTCGCTTCTGTCGGTTCACTGTGAACCTGAATCGGCGTTTTGTTGTCTAAACTCAGAGTCAGGTCAGACGTGAAATAGCGATAGTTGAGGAAAAACTCTTTGATCAACCAGCCTTTGTAACCCAAACACAGCACAAAATCGTTGATTCCGTAATGGCTGTAGGTCTTCATGATGTGCCATAAAATCGGTCTGTCGCCCACCGAAAGCAGCGGTTTGGGGATGTCGTCGGCAACATCACGGATGCGTGTACCGCGCCCACCGCAGAAGATCACAGCCTTGATAGTCATAGTTCACCCTGCTATAGTTCAACCGAAACTTGGGTCGAACATGGGGATACACACCCGTACTTTTGCACCTCATTATAGCCTGTGGATGACGAGATGAAAATCGGCATGTTGACCACCTTCTACCCGCCCTATAATTTTGGCGGCGACGGGATTTTCGTCTACCGACTCGCAAACACGCTGGCGAAAGCCGGTCATGAAGTCCACGTACTTTACGATCAAGATGCCTTTACCTTCCTCAATGCAGACCCCCCTACGCAAACTGTCGCCAACCATGCAAACATCCAGCTTCACCCGCTAACGAGCGGACGCACGGCATCGCTTGACATGCTGTTGACTCATCAGGCGGGGAATCCGGTATTCAAACGCGAAGCAATCCAGACGATTCTGGATCGGGAAGCCTTCGACGTATTGCATTTCCACAACGTGTCCCTGTTGGGCGGTCCCGGCGTGCTGAAAATGGGACACGCCATCAAACTGGTGACGCTGCACGATTACTGGTTCGTGTGCGCGACCCATGTGCTGTGGCGCTTCGATCAAGAAGCGTGTACGCGCCGCACCTGTTTGGCTTGCACGCTGCACGCTCACCGCCCGCCGCAGTTGTGGCGTTATAATGGCGGGATGGAACGTGCCATCGGCTCGGTGGATGCGTTTATCGGCGCGAGTCGCTTCTCGTGTGACAAACATCGGGAACAGGGTTTCACGGGGAATCTCGTGCATATTCCTCATTTCCTCCCCGACGATGAACTGACCATGCAAGCCGCGCCCGTTGATCTGCCGACCCAACGCCCGTATTTTCTGTTCGTGGGGCGCTTGGAGAAGATCAAAGGGGTGCAAACGTTGATTGACGTATTTCAGCGGTACAACCTCGCAGACTTGATCATTGTGGGAACGGGAACCTACGAGGCGGCGCTCCGTGAGCAAGCGGCGGGATTAGCCCATATTCACTTTATGGGGTTTTGCTCACAGGCAGAACTTCGCACGCTGTACGCGGGGGCAGTCGCCGCGCTCGTATCGTCCCTGTGCTATGAAACCTTTGGTTGGATCACGCTGGAAGCCTTCGCCGCACACACGCCCGTCATTGTGAGTCCGATGGGCGCCCTGCCAGAGATCGCCAGTTCCGGCGGGTTGGTGTTCACCGATGCCGACAACTTGATCACCCATATGGAGACTCTTCGCACCCAGCCCGATGTTCGCACAGCGTTAGGCATTGAAGGAAAGCGCTTGCTCGATACCCATTACACGGAAGCGCAGCACCTCACGAACTATTTTGACCTCATTCATCAACTACAGGAAAAACGCGCATGGTCTTAAGAACCGCCTTGATCGGCGCAGGGGCGATTGGCAAGCTCCGCGCACAAGCCGTCACGCAAGCGCCCGATTTTAAACTCACCGTCGTCGCTGACCTCGATGTCAAACTCGCTGAATCGCTGGCAGCGGAAACAAGCGCAGTCGCCACAACGGACGTATTCGCCGCAGTCCGCCGCCCCGATGTCGATATGGTGATCGTCAGTACGCCGCCGCACGTCCACGCGGATATTACGCTGGCAGCACTCGAAGCAGGCAAGCATGTATTGTGTGAAAAGCCGCTGGCGAACACGCTGGAATCGGCGTTACGCATGTGCGAAACAGCCGAAGCACGCGGTTTACAACTGCGGACGGGCTTCAATCACCGTTATTTTCCGTCGATGGCGAAAGCGCGGCAGATGATCGAACACGGTGATATTGGCAAAATCATCATAGCGAAAGCCTATGCGGGGCATCCCGGCGGGGCAGAGTTCGGGCATGAGTGGGTTCACGACGGACGAGTCACGGGCGGCGGCAGTCTGGTTGATAACGGCATTCACATTCTCGATTTACTGCGCTTTTTCATCGGGGATGTGACGACTGCCACAGGCTATAAAACCAACCTCGTGTGGGACTTTCCCGATGCTGAGGATAACGGTTTCGCCCTGTTTCGCACGAAAGACGGCGCGGTTGCACAGCTTCAAGCCAGTTGGACGGAATGGCGCGGCTATCGCTTCTGGGTGGAAGTGGTCGGCACAAAGGGCTATGTGCGGGCGTCCTACCCGCCCATGTGGTTAGAGTCGGGCTTGACGCCAGAACCCGGTATCCGCGCCAAACGCAAGATTGATCTGTTTCCGGCGTTTCAGGTACGGGAGCGACTGTATAGTTGGAGTTGGACCATTGTCGAGTCCTTCAAGGCAGAACTGAGCGATTTTGCGGCGGCGGTCAACGGCAAATCAGCGGGGGGCGCAACTGGACGCGACGGCTTGCGGGCGATGCAAATGGCGCACGCAGTTTACGAGTCGTCACGGACTGGCGGCGAGGTAGACGTTTGACGATCCTCATCCTCACCTACCACGCGGTTGAAGTGGGTAGTCCGCCGCTGTTTACCGCGCCGGACACGTTGAGCGCCCACATCAGCGCGTTGGCAGCGGCGGGATACCAGTCGTTGACGCTGGCGGCACTGGCAGCGGGTATGCGTGAGTCCAAACTGCCTGAACGCGCCGTTGTTTTCACGTTCGATGATGGTTACGAAAGTGTGTACCAAAATGCGCTCCCTCGCCTGAATGATGCGGGATTTACGGCGACAATTTTTATCATCAGCGGTCAGCGTGACAACCGCTGGCAGGGACAACCCTCGACTGTGCCGACGCGCTCACTCGTCACATGGGAGCAGATAGGACGCATGGCTGAAGCGGGTTGGGAACTTGGCGCACATACGCATACGCATCCCGTGTTGACGACGCTCACACCGGAGGCTGTCGAGTCAGAAGTATCGCAAACAAAGGACGAAATCGGGCGTTACTGCGGCGTCACACCGACGAGTTTTTGCTATCCCTATGGCGCATTGAATCCGCATGTGCGCGAAGTGGTCACGCGACATTATACGGCGGCGGCGGGGACTCGCATGTCGTTTGTGGACAGCGGCGCTGATCTCTACGATTTGCCGCGTGTGGACAGTTATTATGTCTCCCCCGCGCTGCTGTCCACCTTGGAACGCCCGCAGACTCGCCTTTACTTCACGGCACGGCGCGTCCTGCGAACTGTGCGGCGCGTTGTGAAATCGGACTGGCAGCCGACATGAATTTAGTCGAATATGTTTGTCCCCGCTGTCGCAGCGCCCTTGAACGGGACGAGGCGCGTTATCTGTGCAAGGCGTGTCGTTCGGTTTACCCGATCATCGCGGGCATTCCCGATTTTCGCGTCTATCCCGACCCGTATATTGATTTGGAGGCGGATCGCGCAAAGGGCTTACACCTCGATTCGCAGCCGCTTTCGTTTGCTGATCTGGTGCGCTACTACTATTCGATCACGCCGGAAGTACCGCCCGACCTCGCACAGCATTACACGGCGCATCATCTCGCGGGGGTGACGCGGGGTCACGCAATTCTGGCGCGGTTGGCGCACTACGGGCTGGAGCGAGGCGCACACACGCTCGATCTCGGTTGCGGGACGGGCGGGTTTCTGGTCGCGGCGGCGGGTCAACCCCTGATCGGCGTCGATATTGCGTTCCGCTGGTTGATCGTGGGGCGGCGGCGACTGCGTGAACAGGGGATCGATGTGCCGCTGGTGTGCGCGTGTGCCGATTATCTGCCCTTCCCCGATCACACATTTTCGCTGGTGGTGGCGGAACACGTGCTGGAACATATCGCAGACGCAGCGCGGGTCATGGGAGCGATCAAGCGGGTATCACTTCCCGACGGCGCCTTTTTAGCGCGGACGGTCAACCGTTTTGCGCTTGCGCCAGAGCCGCATGTGGGCGTGTGGGGAGTCGGCTTTTTGCCCCGTTCCGCCATGAGCGGATACGTTCAGCGCGTGAAGGGCATCCCCTACGAACACATCTATTTGCGCGGTGAGGCGGGTTGGCGTCGGCTGCTGCGCGAATGCCAGTTCACCCGTTTTGATGTGCGCTATCCCTATCTGCAAGACATCGACTATCAGCACCAATCGCCGCTGATTCGCCGCCTGTTCGGGCTGTATGCACGCATGGCGAACAGTGTTCCGCCGCTGCGTCCGTTCCTCACGCAGTTTGGTCCCTATCTGGATATGGTCGTCCGATGAAACTTTCGGTGATTGTCGCTGTCCAACAACCGTCCGCCGCCGCCTGTCTTGAGTCGCTGTACGCGCAATCCACGCCGCTTGAAATTATCGTCGTGGATGGAGTCGGGCAGGTCGCAGATGCGCCCACTATCCGCCTAATCCGGCAGATTGGCGCGTCACTGCCTCAGTTGCTTGCCAGCGGAATCGATGCGGCGACGGGGGACATCATCGCCATGACAGAGGCGCATGTCACGTTTCCGGCGGGGTGGGCAGAAGCGGTTTTGAGCGCCCATGAACATTTATCATCTCCCGTGATCGGCGGGTTGGTGCTGGCGGGCGAGTCGCTGTCTGCATGGGATTGGGGCTTGTACTGTGTCGATTACGCCGCGTTCATGCCCCCGCTCATAGATGGCGAAACCGATGTGCTGCCCGGAAATAACCTCTCGTTCAAACGGGCAGTGATAGATCACTCCCAATTTCAAGAACAGGGATTCTGGAAAACGTTTTTTTGCCAGCAGTTACCGCGCGAAGGGGTTATGCTTCACCTCAACAGTCAAATTGTCGCCACTTATCAGCGGCGGATCGGCGTCACGGCATTGATTCGACGGCGCTGGCATCATGGGCGCTGTTTTGGCGGAATGCGACCCCTTGCGCCTATGCAGCGCATCAGCCTGATAGTGTTGGGGTGGGCGCTGCCCGTGCTGTTATTCGTGCGTTTGTTGAATGGTATTCGTGGGAAAGCGGGAGCGGCGCTTGTGATTCGTGCGCTCCCGTCGATTATCGTGGGACTCGCGGCGTGGTCTGCGGGGGAGTGGTGGGGAACGGTCTTTGGAACAGGAGAAAGCTGCCGCTATGTCTGAAATTACGTTATCTGTCGTGATCGCGTCCCTCAATGGGAGACCGTATATCGACTCGTGTTTGGAAGCGTTGACCCGACAGGATCAATCAATCCGCGCAGAAATCATCATCGCGGATTGTATCGGCGCAACCGTGACCGATTTCATACGGGCGAACTATCCCGACGTGCAGGTGATCGCTTTTAACGAGCGGAAAAGCGTCCCCGCTTTGCGTGCCGCTGGTATGCTGGTCGCAAAAGGGGACATCATCGTGATCACCGAAGATCACTGTATTCCGGCGGATAACTGGTTTGAAACGCTGGTCGCGGCGCATCGTACTTATCCCGAACTGGCGATTGGCGGCGCAGTCGATAACGCCGCCACCGAGCGATTGATCGATTGGGCGGTCTATTTCTGCGAGTACAGCAATTTCACAAGCCCGCTGCCCGCTGGCATCGTCCACGATTTGCCGGGTCCCAATGTGTCATACAAGCGTAAGGCGCTTGACCTGATCCGCGATATGCTGCGAGACGGCTACTGGGAAAACTTCATCCATCAACATCTCGAAGCCAATGGTTATCCCCTGCGTGCCGAACCATCGATCATTGTCTGGCACAAAAAACACTTCACGCTCGCGTCGTTCGTGTCGGAACGTTTTCATTACGGGCGCTGGTTCGCGGGAACACGGAATAAGTTCGTGAGTCCGGCAAAGCGCCTGTTTTATCTGGTATTTTCGCTGCTATTGCCCCCGTTGATTCTGTATCGGTTGTATAAGCGGGTGCAGAGTCGCGGCAGTCACATGCCCATGTTCTGGCGTTCGCTGCCGCTGATCGCGTTTTTTACGCTGGTGTGGGCGCTCGGTGAGTTTGTCGGCTATGCGACGGGTGAAGGTAAAAGCGTCTTGCAGTTGAGTTAAGGATAACCTCACCCCCGTAGGGACGCGATAAATCGCGTCCGGCGGATAATAATCTGCGATTTCCGTTGTGTTACAATGGCTACCTGTGAATCGACATTGAGTTTTTGGAGAGCATCATGACGATGCGTAAGTTGGGCTTGTTGTGTTTTGTAGCATTATTACTCGTTGCGGCGGTGACTGTTTTCGCACATCCCGGCGGTCCGCCCGAACCTGATGAAGACCTTGACGGCGTTTCGGATGACTTAGACGCTTGCCCCTTGGTGGGTGGCGCAAACTATAATTTCGGATGCCCCGTTGAAGTACAACCGACTGCCGCTCCTTTTGTTCCAACGGCTATTCCCGCCACGCAGCAAAGCAGTGTGACCGCACGCAACCTGCAACCGGCGGATCGGGATCAGATCATTGCACTGGCGGACACACCTAGCTCTGTTGAGACGCCAATCCAACTGACACGCGCAGTCGATGCCGCACCCTTGCTGATCCTACAAGAACTTCAGGGGTTGGGTCTGGTGGGTACGGGAGCGCGGTCTCAGGTTCAGCAGAACTATATGTTCCTGAATGGTCGTGGTGACTTGTTCGTCGGTTTAGGCACATCGTCGCCTAGCACGAACCTTGTCATGAACGCGCAGCTTACGTTTAACAGCGCCGATGTGAGCCAATTTGAACTTTGTTCGCTGCAAGCCCGCGTAGGTCGTGATGGTCAGCGCAATTCGATGAGCTTTATTGATGTGGCGTGGGTCAACAATGGCAGCGTTGCCGTGATTGATCGCCCCCTGCCCACAGGCGACGCCGCCACAATCGCGGTTGCTGATTTAGGGCTGACGTTGGGGTCAACACACACCCTTCTGGCAGTCATCAACGAGGACGTTTTGACTCTCTTTGTCGATGGCGCGTTAGTGCTGGAAAATGTCCCTGTCACAGTACGGGAAGGCGTTTACGGCATGTCGATGGTCGGGCGTGCCTCCAGCAGCCCCCGATGTGACGCTCGTAACGTGTGGATTTACGGGTTCTAAACGGGTCTCGCCTCACCCCCGACCTCTCCTCCGAAAAACAGCCTCACCCCCTGACCCCCTCTCCGAGCGGAGAGGGGGAGATAAGCAGACCCGGAAAGTCCCCTCTCCTTTTTTCGGAGAGGGGATTTAGGGGTGAGGCTTTCTGTGAGTGCTATTCTGTCACATTGAGAACCATCGTCATGCCGCCGTGACCGACGCGGAAATTATTGGTGGTGTGGTGGGCAATGTGGCAGTGGAGCATCCACGGACCCAGTTCGTTGGCTATGAATTCAACGTCGATGTGTTGACCCGGTGCGACGGTCACGGTATCCATTGAACGCCGCTGGTCTGCTGGCACTTCCACCCCATCAATCGCCACGACATCAAAATGCTGACCGTGTAGGTGTATCGGATGGATGAACTGCCCCACGGTGATCAGGCGCAAGCGCACACGCTGACCGAGTCGTACATTGATCGTCTGTGTGGCGGGGAACGATTTGCCGTTGATGCTGAAATAGTTCGGCTCCATGCCGCCCATTGGCATGGATGGGAAGGTCATACCCCCCAGAATGCGATGCTCGTTGAACATCAGCGTTACGTCTACATCGGGTATCGTCGTCGGATCAGGCGTGAGCGGGTCAACGATCAATGCGCCGTGTAAGCCCAAGCCGATCTGAAAATCATCGTGATAATGCGAATGATACCAGTACGTTCCCGCCGGATTACGCACCGTGAATTCATAAGTAAAACTCTGTCCCGGCTCGACGGGCGGCTGTGAAATGAACGGCACGCCATCCATATTGTTGGGGACATTCATCCCGTGCCAGTGAACGGTACTCGGTTCGGGCAGTTCGTTGTTGAAAATGATGCGAACCTGATCGCCTTCGGTGACGTGAATGGTCGGACCCGGCAGTTGACCGTTATACACCCATACAACCGTGCTTACATTCGGCAGAATGTTCCACAAATACGGACGGGCGGTCAGTTCAAAGGTTTTCACACCATCCATCAAGGTGTATTCAAGCGGCTGTCCGCCGACGGTTTGCGGGGCGGGGACTAAATTGGCTGAACTCACGGGCTGCATATGTGCCATCATCAGCGCCTGATCTTCTTCGTTGCCCATGTAGCCCATCATACCGCCCATATCCATGGCGGGCGTGCCGGTGATCATGCTGCCCATGTCCATACCGCCCATATCCATGGCGGGCGTGCCGGTCATCTCCAGCATCATGGCTGCCATGTCATGTGTGGGCGATGCTTCAGCCTGACTCTGCACGGGCGTAAAGGGCTGTGCATTCGGCGCTTGAATGAAGATGATTAACACGCTCAATGCCAGTGGTAGTAACATCCAAGCAATTTTACGAGACATTGAAATTATTCTCCTGTTATTTGAAGGAACTCGACAGGTGGACTCGAAAATACTATCATAGCTCAGATTGATTTTCAAAACCCTCTTTAACAAAATATTTAACGAAGGTTAATACACCCCTGCCCCTCCTGAGTTGACACCAAAAATTGCAGATGCTACTATTGACCCGAAATACTGGTAACAACTGCTGGTCTATCTGCTGGTCTCTGGGGAAACAAAAACAATGGTTGCAAACAAAGCTGTACGTTTCGTACTCGTTGGGCTGCTCCTGATGCTGGTGATAGTCGGAGTCGTTTCTGCACACGAACACCGTCAAGTTGAAGGCTACGAACTCGTATTTGGATGGGAAATTGAACCCGCTTTTGCCGCGCAGATGAATCAAATCACCCTTCGCGTCAACGCCATTGCGGAAGAGTCAGAGGCAACCGAAGAACCCGAAGGCGACCACGTCGAGGGCGAAGAACACCATGAAGAACTGATGGGCGTCACTGGCGCTGAGGCGACGCTCCAACTTGAAGTGACCTTTGGAGACCAGACACGCAGTTTGACCCTGCGTCCCGCATGGCGCGACCCCGGTTATTACATCGCAGACATCATGCCAACCCGCGCTGGTGATTATGTATTCCACTTGACCGGAAACATCAACGGCGTGGAAGTCGATGAGACCTTTGATTCGTCGGTGGATAGTTTTAGCACGGTTGAACTGCTGGAAGATGTACAGTTCCCGCAAGTGCTGCCCTCAACCCTAGACCTGTTGGCACGCATCGAAGCCCTTGAAGCTCAAATTGCTGAACTGACCGCTGGCTCGTAATCGTAAATCGCACGAAGGCAAAGACTGAACGAATGAAGCAGCTCGTAAGGAATGCGTTCGTACCAACGCTGAGGTATGCTGTCTGCATCCTACTGCTAGGGCTGTTGGTTTCAGCGTATTCGGTGAAGGCGCACGCCGAATTAGTTCAGTCTTCGCCAGCGGCGAACGCGGTGCTAGATGCCGCACCCGCCGAAATCCGGCTGACATTCACTGAACCGCTTGAAGCCTCGTTTAGCCAATTCTCGCTGCGTAGCACCGATGGCAGCACCGTAAACACCCCCCCAAGTGCCATTGATCCCGATGATGCCTACACACTCGTCATGCTGCCGGGGGCGCTCCCGAACGGCGTCTATACCGTGTCATGGCGCGTGGTTTCTGCCGCCGATGGTCACAGTACGGCGGGGAGCTTTCCGTTTAGCATCGGAGTCGCCATCGGGGAGTTGACGGCGGTCAGTGACAACTTACGCGGGGAAATCCGCGCTGAGGCGGTAGTCGTCCGGTGGACGTATCTCTTGTATATCTCGCTGACGGTGGGCGGTCTTGGCTTTGTGGTCATGTTGTGGCTGCCAAACAACCTACGAGAACAGGTTGAAGTGGATGGCGCACTCCATAAGACTCTGCTCGGCGCGTGGGTGCTGCTCGGAATCACCCATGTGTTGATGCTGGCGCTGCAAACGGCAATTTCGGCGGATATTCCACTTCGGGACACCTTCGCAAGCGGGTTGATCGAACGCTTACTGACCGTCACACGGTTTGGTCAACTGTGGATAGTGCAATTGATCTTGTGGGCGGCGATAGGCGTGATCCTGCTAGGCGTTCCGCGTTTGGGCAACCGTAGAGGGTTCTACACCGCCGCGTTCATCTTAGGCGTGGTCTTTTTGCTGTTTCACAGTCTGTTCAGCCACGCCAGCGCCGCTGATAACGAGGGGGTGGCTGTCGCCGCCGATTGGCTGCATCTTTCTGCAACCTCGCTCTGGTTCGGCGGTTTGGCGCTGCTGGTTCAGGTGATCATCGCCGCACGTAAACTCCCGAATAGAACCGAGTTTCTAGCTCAACTCGTCGGATTATTCTCCAATTATGCCCGCGTCTGCGTCGTGGCGTTGATCCTGACGGGCATCTATGCGGCTTGGCTGCAAGTTGGCAGTATAGACGCGCTGCTGGCGACCCACTACGGACGCGCTTTACTCGTCAAATTGATCATGATCCTGCCGCTGCTTCTGATCGGGGCAGTCAACCTTGTGGTGACACATCGGTCATTGAGTGACGGCAAATTAGTTTGGACAGGACGCTTACAGGCGTTGGTCAGTACAGAAATCGCGCTGATCGGTGGTCTGATCGTGGCTGTCGGTTTCATGACTTCCACCGCACCCGCACGGACTGCGTTTGTACCGGACACACCCGCGCCCGAACCGATGGTCGAAACCGCAAGCGTTGATGATCTTGATCTCCGGCTTGAAGTCCTGCCCGGCGTCGTGGGCGAAAATCGTTTTTCGCTGCTTGTGACCGGAGCCGACGGCTTACCTATCGAGGACGCCACCTTGATACGGATGCGTTTCAATCACCAGCGTCAAGATTTAGGTGAAAGTGAACTGCGCCCGACGCACGAGGGTGCGGGCGTGTACAGCATCAGCGGCGCAAATCTCAGCGTTGCGGGTGATTGGCGTGTGCGCGTGAGCGTGCAGCGTCCAAACGAATTTGACGCGGTAACAACCTTCAACTTGACGATTGAAACGCCGACTCTCCCCGAAACATCAACCCCTACGCCTAACGTGGTTGGAGCGGTTATTTTGCTGCTGGTTGGCTCATTGGCAGTCGCATTCGGCGGCTTTTTCATCGCTCGTAACTGGGGCGGGCTTTTGCACATCCGTAACTTGCCCGCGCTGAGTTTGCTCATTTTAGGGCTGGTGATGATTGCGGGCGGGGCAATGTCGGCGGTGTAAGGACAAATAATTTCATTAAGTGCATATTGCAGCAATCAAACTTTGCGAATATATTTATGGGCTGTCCGTGGCGCAAGCCGCTAGGGATATTGATCAACGCATAGTGGTCAAGCGTTACAGAGTCACCGTATACGGAAAAAGGGTGAGGCAGACCCTGTGTAACGCCCTAGCCTACATTTCGTCGGGAAAACAGGTTCGTTCAAATACATGAATTCAGATGGCGTGATTGAGGATGTGTTCTGGCTGATGGGTGAATTGTTACCCGATGATCAGCCCATTGGTGGCAGAGACACAACGATGGGCTTAACCTTATCGGTGATTATCCCCGTCCATAACGGCGGAACGCAGCTTGTCCGCACGCTTGAGGCGTTAATCAACTCGACTTACTCCCCCGATGAAATTATCGTCGTTGATGACGGATCGTCAGACGACTCTCCGGCAATCGCGGCGCGATTTGGCGCGGTGGTGCTGTACAGCGGACGGTGTGCAGGGGGTCCCGCCCACGCCCGCAACATCGGGGCGCGTTATGCAAAATCGGATATTCTGCTGTTCATTGATGCGGACTGCGCGGTTCAACCAGAAACCGTCGCCCGCGTGTTGAACCGTTTTGAGGGTGCTGATGCTCCCACTGCATTGATCGGCACTTACGACGATTCTCCGGCTGAAACCAATTTTTTGAGCCAGTATAAGAACCTGATTCATGCCTATGTTCATCGCAGTTCGGCGGGGGATGTGAGCAGTTTTTGGGGGGGATGCGGCGCAATTTTGCGTAACGCCTTCATCTCGATCAACGGCTTCGACAGCTTGCGTTTTCGCCGTCCGTCCATCGAAGATATTGAGATGGGCTATCGGCTGACCGACAACGGCGGACGAATTGCGCTTGATCCGCAAGTGCAGGTCAAGCATTTGAAACGCTGGACACTCCCTTCGCTGCTGCGGACTGATCTCATGGATCGGGCGATTCCGTGGACTCAACTGCTGCATGAAACGAAACGCAAAGAGCAAAACCTCAACCTACAGTTTCAGCAAAAACTCAGCGTGGTGTTGATCTACTTGAGTATGATCTGCCTTGTGGGAAGCCTCGTTTCGTCCGTGTTTGCGCTGATCACGCTGCTGCTGTTGACGGTGGTCACGCTGCTGAATGTGGATGTGTATGCGTTCTTTGCCCGCCAGCGCGGGCTGTGGTTTGCGCTGCGCGTTGTGCCACTGCACTGGTTGTATTACGCCTACAGCGGTTTGGGTTTCATGCTTGGCACAAGCGCCTATGCAGGGGCGCAAATCCGCCAGCGTTGGCAGTCGTCACCCATTCGCCCCGGCACACACTTCACAAACTAAACGAGAAATCACGGCTCGATGGTAAAACTAGCACTCATTGGTCTTGGCATTGTTGCCGAACAACTGCACCTCCCTGCTTGCGAAAGCATACCGGAAATTGAGGTCGCGGCGGCGTGCGATGTCGATGAGGCACGCGCACGGGCTGTCCAGACGCGCTTCAAGATTCCGGCGATCTATACGGACGCCGCGAAGATGCTGACCGAAGCACAACCGGACATCGTGATCGTCGCCACGCCGCCGCACACCCATCATGCGATGTGCGTGCTGGCGCTTCAACACGGCGCTCATGTGCTGTGCGAAAAGCCGTTCATGTCGAGCGTGGCAGAAGCCGATGACGTGATCGCACAGGCGAAAACAGCAGGACGGTTGCTGCGCGTGAATACGCAATATCGCTATATGCCCGTCTACCGTGAAACCCAACAGCGACTCGCGGCGGGTGAGTTCGGGCGGCTGTTTTTCGCGCAGTGCTGGCAGCAGATGTTTCATCCTCCCAACATGAACCCGACGGCGTGGCGTGCCGACTTGAAACAATCGGCGTTGTACGAATTTGGCGCACACCCGCTTGATTTGCTGTGTTACCTGTTCGACTCGTTCCCTGTAGCCGTTGCTGCGGTGATTCCGACGCAGCCCGCGTATGAGTCAGACGTACTCGTCCATTTGACGCTCCATTTTCCTGAACAGCGATTCGCCACGCTGGTTCTCAACCGCATCAGCCACGCGCCGGAACGCTATTTAGAGATGCGACTCGATTGTGAAAATAGTTCGCTGCGCCTCTCTTACGGGGGGTTGGCGCGGGCGGGTGTCCAGATGCAGCGTTATCAAGGCAGCACACGCCCAAGCCTTCGCCTGAGCTATGTACGCGGCGGCGAAGCACGGGCAGAACGCGGTTGGTCGTCTCAACCCTACGTACAGGAACGACAGTTCGCTTCATCACAGGCGACAGCGGAGCATCTGCGCGTCTTTTTGCACGAAATGGGGGGGGCTTCCCTAGAATCAGCCTTCCATGCCCGCGAAATTTTGCGCCTCACCTTCGCCGCCTATGACGCCGCACAACGTCAGACGGTGGTGTCACTGTGAGTACGCCGAGCATTTTCCAAGAAGCCTACTACCAGCGCCTCTACGACATCGAGGAAACGCACTGGTGGGCGCAAGGTCTGCACTCGATCATGATGACGTTGTTGAGCGCCTATCTCCAGTGGGATAGCCCGCTCGATATTCTGGATGTGGGCTGCGGAACGGGTTATCTGCTGGATGTGTTCAAAGGGGTTAGCCCGCAATCCAATGTCGTGGGGATCGATGTGTCGGAACACGCGCTGCATTTTTGCCTCCAGCGTGGACAGACGCGGATTGCCATCGCAGACGCGGCGCAGCTCCCTTATCGTGATGCCGCGTTCGATGTGGTGGTCTGTATTGACACGTTGCAGCACCTCACGCCGAAGGGCGCACCCGTACAGGCGATGAACGACTTCGCGCGGCTGCTTCGTCCCGGTGGATGGCTGTTTCTGCGTACCAACTCGGCGCTCGGTCATCCCCCGTTACGCGGAGTCGATCCCGACCTGTACCGCCGCTTTCACCGCCGCGAATTGTGCGAGATGGTGAAAGCCGCCGGGCTGCGCGTCGAACGATCTTCTTACGTCAATACGCTGCCCGCATTGTGGGGCATGGTGAAAGAATATCGCTCTAGCCAAAAAGTAGAGACTCCCGCGTTGGGTCCCGCGCTCTCGATTCAGCCCTACCCGCACCCCACGCCGACGAGTCGGCTTTTGCACGGGTTGATGAAAACCGAAGGGGCGCTGATTCGCACCGGAGTCACACTGGGATTCGGTCATTCTATCGTTGTGCTGGCGCAGAAACCGGGCTGAGATAGCCGCTTAGTTCGCCTAAATTCCACACCATGACCAGCAGCAAAAGAGGAGGCAGCGCCCGGATCAACTGCGGACGCCAAGCCGCTGGCACACGCCGCGCAATCCGCCTGAACAGCAGGGGAGTCACGAGGGGCGCTGTGAGGATGTAGATCAACCTGTGCGCGGGGGATCGCATGGGGCGCGTGCGTCCATAATGCCGCCCATGCTGAAATCGCGTTCGCAGAGACATCCCCATCTCGCCCGACATTTGCACCTGAAGCGCCGGATCGTAAATCAAACGGAAGCCCTGAGAGCGCAAACGTGCCTGAATCAGCGTTTCCCAGAAGCCCGTTTGCAGTAGATCGGCGCAACCTGCGAGATCGGCGCGGCGGTAGGCGGCATTCTCCCCCGGCAAATAGTCGGCGTCAAACGGTGCAGATTGACCCGTCGGCATGAAGGCGCTGTAGCGTGCAAAGTAGATCGCCCATACGCCCGCATCCGGCGGCGCAATCGCCCCACCCACGCCCGCAACAGTACCCGATTCAGAAAATGCCGACTCGATTCTGGACAGCCAATCGTTTGAGGGGATGCAGTTGGCAACCGTAAACGCGATAATCTCCCCGCTTGCCTCGTCAAGCCCGCGTTTCCACAGCCTCGGCATCAATTCATCGGGCGATGTTTGAACAAATTTCACCTGCGGGAAAGCCATGCGATCTTGGGGTGTGCTGGTCACGACAATAATCTCGTGTGCGGCTTGAGGCAAGAGCGCCCGCAAACACGCTTCCAAACCTGTATCATGTTCGGTCATGCCGATAACCACAGAGATTAGCACGGCACATCCCCTAGATAAACATCGTCGCCGTCAGCCGTTTCTAAGCGGACGCCCGTCTGAAAATCGTACACGCCAAGCCACAAACTCCCGCAAGCGTCTACAGGCAGCGAAAGAGTCACGGGGGCGCTGATGAGCGTTTCGCCTGCCGCCCATGTTGTCGTGGGGCGAGTCGGGCGGGCGGGTGATCCGTCTACCTGTGCGAGGAGATCGCTGCGGTTATCCGGCGGCGTGAGGTGAATGAAGAACGAGTAATCGGCTGTTGGAGTCTGTAACGTGTTCCAGTAAAAGCGAAAGGTGATGCTGTCGGCGGAGTCAGCGCGATCTAGCCCGACGAGCGCGATCTGATCGCCAAAACGCAGGTCAAGTGCTTCGGTCATCCGTTCGAGTCGATAGACTGCCACCGCTTCACCAACCATCGGTTGATCGGTGAATTCGCGCAGCAGCAAGAGATCGTCAAGCATGGCGCGTCCCTCCGGTTGTGATCTCATGCGTTCGCGTTGTTCTAGGGACACAATGGCGTAAGCCGCGCCTTGATCGCGCCAATCAGCGAGGCTTTTTTCTAGCAGATTGTCCGATTCGATCCAGTTGATCCACACGTTCGCGGGGAGTCCGCTCCAGTAGGGGTTAAACACTTTGTGATAATCGCCGCTCACGATGAACGCCGCTGGATCAAGCGAGGCGTAGACCCAATCATGAATCTGGACGCGACGGTCAGGCTGCTGGCGATCTTGAACAAGCTGTACAATCGTCGGGATGCGAAAGGCAAACAAGCCGAATGCGACCAGCGCGACCACCGGAAAAACCCAACGTCGGGACGCGAACGCCTGAACCACCATGCCCACCAGCACCCCGATCACGATGGCGATCAACGCCGTCGCGGGCAGCACATCGCGCAAGCGGTTGCCTAGTGTGACTTCGGCAAATGCCGCCGTCGCCCACACGATCAAGAAAGCGGTCACGAGCATCATACCCATCACCGCCCCGCCGATTCGTTCGCGCACGATCAAGGGGGGACGTGCCGCAAAACTGCGAACGGATAAGACAGCGCCCACTGCCACCAAACCGAGCGGTACAGGCAAACTCAACGGCGTGAGCATCACAGAAAAGTTATTGGCAACCCGAGCAGGATTTAGCACGCCGCCGAGCAAGTCTGCGATCATCGTTTCGCTGGCTTGCTGCAACACTTGCGAGACTCTGACCAGCAGGATCACAGCAGGGACGAAAAGCACACCTAGCAAACCGACCCACGCGATACGGGGAAGACGAACGCGGGTGATCAACATATAAAGCAAAAGGATCACGCCGGGAACTGCGGCGGGGGCAGCCGTAAACTTGAATAATCCCGCTGCAAGTCCGGCGGCTGTACCCCCTACCGCCCCACCGATCCCATTGAACAGCCGTGTTTTATCAGCGGGATTCAGCAGTCCGACAAGCACAGACGTATCAAAATACGCCGCCAGCGCCACGAAAAAGCACACCGCCGGATCGGGAATCGCGTAGACGCCATGCGTGATGACAGCGGGCGCAAATCCCCACAGCGCGGCGGCGATCAACCCGCCTAGCGTACCACTCCCGCCGCGATAAGCGGTCAACCCGATCAGCGTCATGGTGGCAAGCGTGAACAGCACAGCGGCGGCACGCATCACGCGCACGGTTGCCGAAACGCCCACCACGCCAATCGCCTCTAACGCGGGCTGTGCAATGTACTGGTGGAGCAGTAAATAGCCGGGGGGATAGCCTTCAAACAAAATATATGCATCTGTTTGGAGGGCGCCGCGCCACACCTGTGCCTGTAGGTAAAAACTCGGTTCGTCGGGGTGATCGATGTAGGGTAAGCCGAACGAATGCGATAACCATAAGGGGATCGCGGCAAGCGCAATCAGCAGGGCAAGCCCCACTGCAAAGCGTCGTTGTGATGTGAAGGCGAACTGCATTTCGCTTGCCCCAATCGAGTGAATGACTCACCTTACGCAGGGTGTCAGTTTGACCCCCACCCCGCTCGCTGCGCTCGCCTCCCGCCCCCAAATTCCGGGGAGGGCGCAAACACGAGTCTGCTTGCCCCCCTCCTCGATTTCGGGGTGGGGTCGGGGGTGGGGTCAGAAATAACGATCTGCGAAAGTGAGTGAATAAGCGACGGTGATTATACTATGAGTAGAAAAAGATGCGGCATATTGTCATTCAATGCCCGAAGCATTACCATGACGCATTCGCCGCGTCTTTCATCTCGCAGATAGGGGAAACAATGCTTCGGACACTCAGCGCAGTTGGGGCGATTCAGGTTGCGATTATGGTCGCCAACCTGATCCGCGCTAAAGTCATTGCCCTACTGGTAGGACCCGAAGGCGTTGGCGTGATCAGCATCATCGATCAGGTGGTGCAGGTGAGCGGTCAACTGGTCGCTTTCAGTTTGCCCTTTATGGCGGTGAAATTCCTCTCGCGCACGTACAGCGAAACCTACGATTCATTTCAGCAAAGCTATACGGGCATCCTCAATACGCTGATGTTCATCACGGGAGCGGGAACAGTGCTGCTTGTCCTGTTTACGCTCGTGAAGCCCGAATGGTTGGGGAGTGAACTGTATACTTATCGTCTGCTGCTTTTACCCGGCTTGCTGGCGATTCCAGCGGCGAAGATTCACGGCTTTTCGTGGCAAGTTTTAGCGGCGGCGGGACGTGTGCGTAGCTCCGCCTTGATGGTGTTGGGAATCGCGGTGACTCTGGCGCTGTCGAGCATTGTGGGAATCACAGTTGGAGGGTTGGAGGGCTTTTACTGGGCGAATACCGCTGCGAGTTTTGCAATCGTCGTCGTCCTGTTGATCTACTTCCAACGGGCGTTGCAACTGCGTTTTCGAGTGGGACTGCCGCGCTTGCGGGCGCTGATTCAGCAGAATCCCGGTATTGTTCAGTGGTCGCTCATCATGTACGTGACCTCGTTTATCACGCCGCTGTCGCTGTTGGTAGCACGTTACAGCGTCCTGTCTTATTACGGTGAGTTCGAGGCGGGCTTGCTTCAGGCGGCAATTGGCGTTGGCGCAATTCTCGGTGCGCTGCTCACGCCGATGCTTGGCTTGTATTTGACTCCGTTGGTCAATCGTGCGCTGGCGGTTGAGGAAAAGATCGCACGGACGCTCGAATTTCAACAGCAGCTTCTACGGATCATTGGCGTGCTAGGGATGCCCATTATTCTGTTCAGCGATTGGGTGCTGACTCTGCAATACTCCCCGCGCTTTGCCGATGCCTCGATGGTCTTGTTCCTGTTCATCGTGGCACAGGTTTTTACGCAATTAGCGGGAATTTATCAAGCCTTGTTGATGGGTTTAGACGCATCATGGGCGTATGCCCTGAGCGTGATGATCGGGCAAGGGGTTTACATTACGCTGACATGGGTGCTGACTCCCACCTACGGGTTATCTGGCGTGGGAGTCGCCGCGCTGGTGTCGGGATGCCTGTTATTCGTGCTGACGGGCTTGCAGTTGAGACGACGCTTCCAGATGGGTTTCTCGCGCCGATTGATCCTATCAACGCTGTACTGTGTCGGGGCATTACTGGCGGCAGGATGGGTGAATACTTATCTCGATTCATCAAATTTCACCGTGATCGCGGGTCGTATCGCGTTCTACGGTGTATTCGTCGGAAGCCTATGGTTGATCACGCGGCAAGAACCGAACCCTGTCTACGAGGATCAACCCGTGTTAGAAAAGACTCCGCAGGGATAGTTTAAGGACGTGTGATGCGTATTCAAGATATGAATTGGATGCAGCTTGAGGACACTCTCAAGCAGGATGATCGCTGCGTTTTACCGTTGGGCAGCACCGAACAACATGCTTATTTGAGCTTGTGCGTAGACAACATTCTTGCCGAACGGGTGGCGCTTGAGGCGGCAGAACCGCTCAATATTCCGGTGTTTCCGGTGCTGAATTATGGGATTACACCGTATTTTCGAGCCTATCCGGGCAGCATCAGTTTGCGCGTGGAAACCTATTTGCATGTGATCCGCGATGTGCTGGACGGGTTGGCTGAACAGGGTTTCCGGCGCATTCTGATCGTCAACGGGCATGGCGGCAACACACCAGCACAGGGATACATCGCAGAATGGATGGCAGAACACGCGGGCGTCACCGTCAAATTTCATAACTGGTGGAACGCGCCGAAAACGTGGGCGAAGGTCATGCAAATTGACCCGGTGGCGTCTCATGCCTCGTGGATGGAAAATTTCCCGTGGACACGGCTGCCCAACATCACACAGCCGAACGAGCAAAAACCGCCGATTGACATTGACCGGATGCGTATCCTCTCGCAGCGTGCCGTGCGCGACTACTTAGGGGACGGCAATTTCGCGGGGCTGTATCAACGCCCCGACAGCGACATGCTGGCGATCTGGGAGGTGGCGATTGCCGAAACTCGCGCCTTGCTCACGGACGGATGGTAAGCCATGAACATCGAATTTTCGGGTAAAACGGTGATCGTCACCGGCGCGGCACACGGCTTTGGGCGGGCGCTGTGCATCGCATTCGCTCAGCGCGGCGCGACGGTGTGGGGCTGTGATCTTCTGGCGGACGAACTGACCGAAACACGGCGCTTATGCGAGGCGGCGGGCGGGCGCTGTGAAGTCCGCCCCGTTGATGTGCGCGATCTGGAAGCGATCAAGCAGTTCACCGACGAGGTAGGCGGCGCAGACATCCTAATCAACAATGCGGGCGGGGTGTTAGGGTACGTCGGCAAACCGATGGAACAGGTCACACCCGCCGAATGGAACGATATTTTGGCGGTCAACGTGAGCGCGGCTTTCTGGTTTTCACAGGGGATTGTGCCATACATGAAAACGCGGGGCTTCGGGCGCATCATCAATATTTCGAGCGGCGCGGGGCTGAACATCAGCATGACGGGGATTCAGGCTTACGCAACGGCGAAAGCGGGTGTGATTCACCTCACGCGCCAGCTTGCACACGAGCTAGGGCAGTACGGGATCACCGTCAACAGCATTGCGCCGGGGTTTGTGCGCTCCAACGCGAACACCGAGCGTCAATGGCAGTCCTACGGCGAAGCGGGTCAGCAGCAGGTGATCAACGGGATCGCTATGCGGCGTTTGGGCAGCGTCGATGATATTGCAGACGGGGCGCTGTTCCTCGCCTCCGACTACGCGGGCTGGATCACAGGGCAGGTTTTGCCGATTGATGGAGGAAAGTAGGGGTAAGCATGACAGCGTATCAGGACTTTCAAACCCTGTCTGTGACATCCTTCCGCGGCTTCCCCTCGACCTTATTGGCGACACATCGCATGTGCGGCATACTCACACTTTACCTATGAAGGGAAAATAAATATGGAACATAGATTACTTGGTGGATCAGGTTTTAGCGTCCCCGCCCTCAGTTTTGGGACGGGGACATTTGGCGGCAACCATCATTTCTTCGGCAAATGGGGGAACAGTGATGCAGCGCAAGCCAACCGATTGGTAGATATGTGCATGGAAGCGGGCGCAACCCTATTTGATACCGCCGATGTGTATTCGTATGGGCAGTCAGAAGAAATTCTAGGCAAGGCGATCAACGGGCGGCGCGATAAGCTGTTGATCTCTACGAAAGCGACCTTTCGCATGAGTGAGGAGCCGAACGATGTAGGCACATCACGCTTTCACCTCATCCGTTCGTGCGAAGCCAGTTTGCGCCGCCTCGATACGGATTATATCGACATCTATACCATTCATGGGTTCGATGCGCGAACCGCCGTTGAAGAAACGCTGCGGGCGCTGGATACGCTGGTTCAAAGTGGCAAGGTGCGTTATATCGCCTGTTCCAACTTCTCTGGCTGGCACTTGATGAAATCGCTCGCCATTTCGGAAAAGTACGGCTGGTCGCGCTACATGGCGCATCAAGCCCATTACTCGCTGCTAAGACGTGAGTACGAATGGGAACTGATGCCGCTTGCCATCGATCAGAAGGTCGGCACGCTGGTTTGGGGTCCGCTGTCACAGGGGCGACTCAGCGGGAAATTCCGTCGCAACCAACCCATGCCCGCAGGGAGTCGTATGGCACAGGGGGCGGGTGAAGGTCCCGAAATTCCCGATGAATGGCTCTACAGCGTAATCGACGTGCTAGATACCATTAGCGCCGAAACAGGCAAAACCGTGACACAAGTGTCGCTCAATTGGCTGTTGCAGCGACCCACCGTCGCCAGCGTGATTATCGGCGCACGCGATGAAGCCCAGTTGAAAGAAAATCTCGGCGCTGTGGGCTGGAACTTGAGCGCGGAACAGGTCGCACGGTTGGACGCCGCCACCGAAACAGACACGATTTATCCCTACTGGCATCAACGCGGTTTTCAGGAGCGTAACTCGGTGCCGACAACCTTGTACAAATAGCCTAGTCAATGGGGCGAAAATGTCTGTCGAACTTTTGACAGACAATTTTTCCTATGCTACGCTTGGTTCACGGTTTTCATCGTCGAAACTTCGCCCGAAAAGTTTTTCTTGTAAAGGATTACCTATGTTTAGAAAAGTGTCTCTCCTACTTCTGCTTCTCTCTGTGATGGCTGCCACTTCGGTGATGTTGGTGGGCGCTCAAGAGACGAATCAAGACGTGTATGGACGTGATTTGCCCGCAGACGCCGCACCTTATGAAATGCAGACGTGGTCTGTGTTGTGCGATTCAACCCGTACCGAAACAACCCTGTCCTCCATCGTAAGCGTGTATCAACGCATTTGCGGCGATACCAACGTTTACGACATGTTGGGCGACCCGCTGGTCAATCTGGATGAAAATCTGAATTTGATCCCCGGTGCTGCCGAAAGTTGGGAAGCCAGCGAAGATGGTACGTCGTGGCTGTTCCACCTGCGCCCCGGTCAGGTGTGGAGCGATGGTACGCCGCTGACCGCCAATGATTACGCTGCCAGCTACCAATTCATGGTCGATCCTGCGAATGCCTATGACTTCGTGTGGATGTGGCAAGGCACGATTCAGGGTTGGTCTGAAGCCGTCGCGGGCGATATTGCGCCCGAAGAAGTCGGCGTACAAGCCGTAGACGATCTCACGCTGCAAATCACGACAGACGGCACACGTCCGTATTTGCCGGGAATGGTTTACTTCTGGCCCCCGCTGCAAGCGGCAGCACTGGCAGAATACGGACCCAACTACATCCTAGACCCCGCAACGAGCGTCTCATCGGGTCCATTTATGCTGACGGAATTTGAAGCGGGCAGCCGCCTCGTTTTGGAAGCGAACCCAACCTATACCGGCTTCCGCCCGCCGTTCATCCGGCAAATCATCGCCACCTACGGCGATCAGTTGAACGGTAGTTTCCTCGCATTCCAAAACCACGACGTTGATCGCTTGAATTATGTCCACCTCAGCCCGGCGGACTTTGAAGTGATCGCCAGTGATCCGGTGCTTTCGGAAAACTATCTGCCTAATTTCGGTGACTTCCGTACCGATTATCTGTTCTTCGATACCTATACCGCGCCGTTCGATAACGTGCAGGTGCGTCAGGCATTCGCGCACGCGCTTGACCGTGACAGCATCGTCGAAAACGTGATCGGTTCGCAGTTTGGTATCCCCGCCAGTTCGTTCCTTGCTCCCGGGTTCCCATCATCAGATGCAACGGGCGAATTGGATCAGTATCAAAACTTCGACTGCGAAATGGCACAGGGTTTGCTGGCGGAAGCGGGCTACCCCGACGGTGAAGGTTTCCCGGCGCAAGAACTGAAACTTCGCGGTGAAACCGATGCACGCGCTCAATGGTGGATCGCTTCGGCGGCGTCGATCAGCGATTGCTTGAATGTCGAAATCACCGTGAACAACATGGAATTCAATTCGTTCATGTCTGCGCTTCTGGCACGCCCCACCGGGGTTCAGTTTGGCGCGGTCTCTTATGGTATGGATTATCTTGACCCGTCGAACATGCTCGGCGTGTGGGTTTCGACAGGTCGCCACTCATGGCGCAGCGCAGAATTTGACCAACTGGTCAACGACGCAAACGTCCTCGTGGGCGATCTCGAAACACGCGACCAGATGTACCGTGACGCAGAACGACTCCTTGTTGAAGACGTGGGCGGAATTTTCCTCGTTCACCGTATTCAGGGCGACTTGCTCCAGCCGTATGTATCGGGCGAATGCTTCCGCCCCGATGTACAGGGCGTCTCGGCATGGCACTGGGGCAACGATTGGTGCTGGGGAACGTTCTACATCACCAACGATGTGATGAATTACGATACCTACCGCGACTAACAAGGCTCTACCCCACCCCCGCCCCGAATTCAGGGAGGGGGATTTATGGCTTGTCTGGTATTCAAATTACGCCTGTGAAAAAGGGGTTTGCGATCAGATTATATAGGGGCGGGGCAATGTCCCCGCCCGTTGGACAGGGGCGACCACATTGGGTCGCCCCTACGAACGACCTGACGAAAAATAGGTATCGCCCGCCCTTTAAGTCCATTTGATTTCATATAAACAAGAAAGTTTTATGGTCGGATACCTGATTCGCCGCGTTATCAGTCTTTTTTTAGTGATGCTGGTGGTTTCACTTATTGTTTTTGTGTTGATGAACAGCATCCCCGGCGGACCCTTCAGCCTCGGTGAGCGTGGTTATACGCCCGATGCGCTCGCAAATTTGGAACGCAAATACGGGTTGGATAAGCCGCTGGTCGAACGCTACCTGAACTTTCTAATTGGCGCGGTTCAGTTGGATTTTGGCAATTCGTTCTCTGTGGCGGGCAGCCCGCCAGTAACACAGGTCATTTTACGGACATGGCCCGTTACGCTGCATGTGGGATCGTATACGATTGCGCTGTCCTTCACGCTCGGTATTTTGATGGGCATTGTCAGCGCCTATCGCCGCAACAGCTTTCTTGACAACGCCGTGACGTTCACAGCGACGTTAGGCATTACCCTGCCCAACTTCATCATTGCGACGTTTTTGCTGCTGATCTTCGGTTATCAAAATGGATGGGGTGCGCCCAATAAATGGATTATTCCGCCCCTGTGGGATGGCGGACCCGCCATTCTCTCGCAAGATTACTTTCTCCCTGTGATCACGTATGCGCTGGCTCCGTTGGCGCTGGTGGCACGCTATACGCGCTCCAGTGTGAGCGATGCACTTGGGGCAGATTACGTTCGCACGGCACGCGCTAAAGGCTTGAGCGAACGTTTCATTATGCTGCGCCATGTGCTGCGAAACGCCTTGATCCCAATGGTGACGGTACTGCTGCCGCAAATTCCAAATTTACTCACCGGATCGCTGTTCATCGAAGTCGTTTTCGGAATTCCGGGTCTGGGCAAATTCTTCATCACCAGCATTTTCAGCCGCGATTATCCGATGATTATGGGGTTAGTGATGCTGGTCGCTTTCTTCTGGGGACTCATGTATTTGATCACCGATGTGCTGTACACGTTAATTGACCCGCGCATTCGGCTAGGCGCATCGGCGTCCCGATGAGCGACTCTCCCATTTCGTCCACGCCGGAACAGATCGTTTCTTTAACGCCCAAACCCGTCAAGCGTTCGCTCTGGCGTGACGCTGCACGCCGATTTCGACGCAACCGACTGGCGATGTTTGGACTGATCATGCTGGTCTTCATGTTGAGCCTCGCCGTCTTTGCCGACCTCATTGCACCGTATGACTTCGGCAGGGTATTTTTGACTCTGCGGGCGAATACGCTGCCGTTCGTCAATTCGGCGCACCCGCTCGGACTCGATGGCAGCAGCCGGGATTACCTCACGCGCTTGATCTTCGGCGCACGCACATCCATGATGGTGGGTCTTATGGTGCCGCTGATCTCGTTTGCGATTGGTGTGCCGTTAGGGGCGATGGCGGGCTATCTCGGCGGAAAGTTCGATTTTCTGGTCATGCGAATTGTCGAAGTGGCAACCGCGATTCCGCCGCTGTTGTTCGCGCTGTTCCTCTTGAGTATTGTAGGAAATGGCGTGTGGAACGTGATCGCGGTACTGGCAGTCACCGCATGGATTGAACCCACACGGCTAACACGCGCCCAGTTTATCACCTACCGTGAGCGCGATTTTGTCATGGCGGCGCGTTCGCTCGGCTCGTCCCATTGGCGGCTGGTCTTCATCCACATTTTGAGGAATACGCTCTCGCCTTTAATCGTGTCGTTCACGTTTGCCGTGCCGCTGGCAATTTTTGCTGAGGCAGGGTTGAGCTTTCTTGGCATTGGCATCACCGAACCCACCGCCAGTTGGGGAAAGATGGTTGGGTCGGGGATCGGGAATTTTATCCGCGTGTATTATCACATTGCGCTGTTCCCGACGATTATGGTGGCGCTGACGATGCTGTCTTTCTCGTTCGTCGGGGATGGGCTGCAAGAAGCCCTCGATCCGCAGCGTGCCGACGATCAATGAGGACGGCATAAAACCGTCCTTCCTTAATTTAAGGGTTCACCTTACGCAGATCGTTATTTCTGACCCCACCCCCGACCCCTCCCCGAATTCGAGGAGGGGAGCAAGCAGACTCCTGTTGGCGCCCTCCCCTGACTTCGGGGGAGGGAGGCGAGCGCAGCGAGCGGGGTGGGGGTCAAACGGACACCCTGCGTGTGTTGAATTTTAAGGGTTTTGAAGTGAACGCAAATACTGATACAGGTTGGCTGCGCCTGTCTCGCTCAGTCGGTTGCTTGCATATTGATGGCTCCTGCCTAAGCTGCCGCCAGAACGCATCAAGGTAACGAAATCTGGCTGAGAGGCGGTGTACTCCACCAGCGGCGACCCTTGATCTGTGCCTTCCCCGTTTGCCCCATGACAGCCAGCACATCCCAATGCCTCGTAGCGGGTACGTCCCCGTTCAACTGCTTCCTGATCGATCATGGTAGCGTCTTCGGTGGCAGAAGCGAGTGTCGCGGCGGCAGTAGCGACTTGAGGCGGCGCAGTAGGCTGTGTGAAGCTGAATGTAGGAATAGAAATCACGCGGGTTGAAGTGTTCGTGACAGCCGTCGGTTGAGCCGGACTTTCCCCCGCTCCACTGCATCCGGCGGCTAAAAGCGCCACAGTCAAAAGCATCCCTGTCATCCATTGGTGACTGCCGCGCATGGTTCACGCTCCTGTTCTATGCTGTCTATTGTGTCTGTTCATTATAACCATCTGGCGCGGGAATGCTCACTCGCTGACAGAATCGCATGGAACGTCTTTAGTAAGCATTGTTCTTACTTTGTCTTTATGCTATCTTTAATTTCATCAATTCACCGCACAAAATGGAATATCTCTTGACATCGAAATTAGCCCTCCTCATTGACGCAGAAAACATCTCGCACAAAGAATTACCCCGTATTCTTGAAGAAGTTCCCCGTCATGGTGATCTTGTTTTGCGGGCTGTTTACGCAGACTGGCAAAGACCTGATCTGCAAAAATGGCTTGAGGTTGCCGAGAAAAATGACTTTAAGATTCGACATCAAACCAACGATTCCAAAATAAAAAACTCATCCGACATGAAGCTCATCATGGATGCGATGGAAGTGCTGTATCGGACGCCCGTAGAAATTTTTTGCGTGGTCAGTAATGACGCCGATTACGTTCCCCTGTGCGATAAAATTCATGAATATAAGAAAACGGTGATTGGAATTGGCTACCAGCACGCATCCGAAGCATTTATTCGCGCCTGTGATAAATTTATCTTCATGGGACGTGGGGAAGTAGCCGTTCAGCCGCTCCTATCCTTCCTAAGCAATCCGCCAATCAATTTACCGAATCCACCCATAACGCCAAAACCAACCAGTCCTCCTACCATGCCGCCAAAACCAATCGCTCAACCCATAACGCCAAAACCAGCCAATCTTCCTATAATGCCGCCAAAACCAATCGCTCAACCCATAACGCCAAAAGCGGCTAATCCACCTGATATACGAAAACTTCTTTCAGACGCATTTGCCAAAGCCCCACAAGACGCGAATAGATGGGTCATATTGACAAATCTGGGTCAAGAACTGAGCAAAATTAAGCAGGGTTTTCGCCCCAACACGTATGGACATGGAAATCTCACTAAACTCCTGCAAAGTATGCCCGATTTTGTAGAAATTCGCGTGAATGGCAGCGACAGATCAGTAAGGCTTAAAAAATAGAATTGCGAATACTCGGCGGACGTTTGCAGGGATGGGTTGGCTGTAAACAAAACGGATGTCATGACTCCTTTTCAGTCGTGACATCCGTTGCTAAAGGTGAAACTGACTCAGCTTAAGCTAAATCGGCTTACATGCCCATATCGAGTATGACGACCTGACCACTGCCTGGTTCACTGTACGCCGCGTTGAGCGTAATATACAGTACGCCGTTCCAGTCTTCGGCAATGTCATAGGGGAAGTTGAGTTCGGTTGCAATATCGGTGAGCGTGCCATCTTCCGC
>JBBQRJ010000007.1:0-29472 GCA_038214955.1 Aggregatilineales bacterium
GGCTATCATGTCATTCAGGTTCGCGCTCGTGAGGAGCGTGTACTCGAAGGCACAGAACTCGACAGCGAACGCGGGCGGGAACTGACGACTTACCTTGATGAACTTCAAGCAGCGCCAGAAACCAACGTGCAAATCTTCGATGCCTGGACAGACCACGTTCCGACCAACCCGCCTCTCAGCCTGACGGGTGGCGTCTAACCTCACCCTTACCCACGATATGCTCTATCTTTCTCCCCTCTCCTGCTTTTGGGAGAGGGGCTGGGGGTGAGGCTGTTTTTTCATGAGGGGCTGGGGGTGAGGCTGTTTTTTCATGAAGGCGGCTCGGTGAGGCTGTTTTTGGGAGAGGGGGCTGGGGGTGAGGTTGCTTTTCGGAGAAGCCGGCTCGGTGAGGTTAATCATTACCGCCGTTTTCCCAACGTTAAGTATTTTCCTATCTCCCCGCGTTGCCGCCGCTATAGGCGTCGGTTATAATGCCCCCCATGAACGATCAAAGCCTATCCCGTTTTGAAACCCAACTTGAGCGGTTGATCGAAGGCGCATTCGCCAAGCTGTTGAGCAAAACGATCAGCGCACACGACATCGCCATGCAGGTTGCCCGTGCGATGGAGGATGATCTGCTGCTGCCCACCGACGGCGATTCACGCCCTTTCGCGCCGGACGATTACGCAATCCGTATGAATCCCAATGTGCAATATCATCTGCTCAACCGTCAGCCCTCGCTTGGCGTGCTGTTAGCACAGCACATTGTTGAACTGGCGGCACAAGCTGAATATCGACTAAACAATGTGCCGATCATCCAGATCATCGCAGACCCGGACTACGCCTCCAATGAGCTGAAAGTCGTTACACAGCACATCAACAAACGGCGCGAATCGACGGCTGTCATGCAAAGAATCGACACACCGCAAGAGGAACGCGCCCCCACCAACCCGCAGTTGATCGTCAACGGACAGAAAACAATCAAACTGAATGAGCCAATCGTCAACATCGGGCGCGGGCGCGATAATCACATTGTCCTCGATGACCCCTACTGTTCCCGTCAGCACGCGCAGTTACGCTTGCGTTTCGGGCGCTACACCCTGTTTGACTTCAACAGTGCCAGCGGCATCATGGTCAACGATGTAGGGGTGCGCGAACATCGTTTGCAACCCGGCGATGTGATCCGCTTGGGCAAAACACAAATGGTCTATTGGGAGGACTCAGTTCCCGGCGAAACAGGGATCAACGAACCGCAGTGAGTACCGACGTTGTACTATTCATCTTGCGTTTGATTGCCGGCGCAGTCTTGATGGCTGTGCTAGCAGTCCTCTTTATCGTGATGTGGCGCGACTATAAAAGTGCCGTCATTCAGGTCGAATCGAGCCGACGCACGTTCGGGCGACTCGTCACTATTCAAGAGATCGACGGTCTGCAAATGGCGGGGCAAATTTACCCCCTGCTGCCGCTGACAAGTTTAGGACGCTCCCCGACGAACACCATCACGATTGAGGACGATTTCGCCAGCGGAGAACATGCGCTGGTCGCTTATCGTGGCGGGCAGTGGTGGCTTGAAGATCGGCAAAGCCGCAACGGGACGATGATCAACGATATTCCGGTGAAACAACCGATCATCATCACCGATGGCGACGTGATCGGCGTGGGAAGCTGTCGTTTTCGCCTTGAATTGGAGCAATAACATGGACTTAGGATTGAGAAACGCCAGAGTTTTAGTCACTGCCTCGAGTCAGGGGTTGGGCAAAGCCGCCGCCCGTCAGTTCAGCTTAGAAGGCGCGATTGTCGTGATCAACAGCCGCAATCTCGCGGATTTGCAAGCGACTGCCGCTGAAATCAACGCCGAGTCGGGCAATCCTGTTTTCACGATGGCTGGCGATGTGAGCGATCCCGCGCAAGCCGCCAAAATCGTGCGGAATGCTGCCGAAATGTTAGGCGGTCTGGATATTCTCGTCACGAACGCGGGCGGACCTCCTCCCGGCACATTTGAAGAATTTGAGATTTCACAGTGGGAAGAATCCACCCGCTTGATCGTGTTCAGCGTCGTGAACCTGATCAAAGCCGCGCTCCCCTTCCTGAAAGAATCCAAACGCGCCGCGATCCTCGCCGTGCAATCGACTTCGGTCAAACAGCCTATCGACAACTTGACGCTCTCGAATGCTATTCGCCCCTCGGTCATCGGCTTGATCAAGTCGCTGTCGCAAGAGTTGGGTCCGTTGGGCATTCGCGCAAACGCGATTCTTCCGGGCAGCACCGAAACGAGCCGCATCAGCGAATTGATGGAATCCCGCGCCAAAAAGAACAACACCGACGAGGACGACGAACGCGCCAAAGCCTACGCCGATATTCCCTTGCGCCGTTTCGCCAAGCCCGAAGAATTTGCCAATGCCGCCGTGTTCCTGTGTTCGCCCGCCGCCGCCTACATCACAGGGGTATCGCTCCCCGTTGACGGCGGCTCGATCAAAGCGACGTTATAGAGGTTTCCCATGACTGAACCCATTTTAATCGGCGTCATTGGCGGGTCGGGTTTATACCAGATGCCCGAACTGACCGACGTAACAACTCAACCGATGGATACGCCTTTCGGCAAACCGAGCGCCGATGTTGTGATCGGCACGCTGCGCGGCAAGCGAGTCGCGTTCATCCCGCGTCACGGCATCGGACACCCCTTTACGCCCTCAACTGTGCCGTATCGTGCGAATATTTGCGCCCTCAAAATGCTAGGCGTCAAACAGATTGTCGCCGTGAACGCCTGTGGTTCGCTGCGTGAAGATTACGCGCCGGGACACATCGTCCTGCCCGATCAACTCTTTGACCATACGAGCGGCACGCGCCCCCGCACCTTTTTTGATACGGGCATGGTCGCCCATGTCTCCGTCGCTGATCCATTCTGCGCGATCCTCAACGGAGTCACGGCGAACGCGGTTAAAGGAGCGGGCGGCACAGTCCATCGCGGCGGCACGTACATCACCATTGAGGGGACGCGCTTTAGCACACGCGGCGAAAGCGAAGCCTACCGCCAATGGGGAATGAGCATCATCGGCATGACGACCTGTCCCGAAGCCTTTTTAGCCCGCGAAGCCGAAATGTGCTACGTCACCATGTCGCATGTCACCGATTACGATGTGTGGCATCTGGAAACCGTGACCGTAGACAAGGTGATCGCCACCATGCAGCGCAACTTGCAGATCGCACAGCAAGCCGTCGCCAATACCGTTGAGTCGCTGGACGAACACCGCGATTGTAGCTGTCATCATGCGCTGGATAATTCGATCATGACGGATCGCGCTCATATTCCCTCAGATGTGCTAGAGCGTTTGCGTCCCATTGTGGGGCGGCTGTTCACCTGATGTTCCTCACGTCCGCAGACCGCCGCGCCGAATTCGCGCTGTTAGGCATTTCGCTCATCTTCATCGTGGTGAGTACGCTGGCGATGAGCTTAGGGCGCGGCGTGTTTTTGCCTACGCACTGGATCGCGCTGCTGGTGTGGACAGCGTGCGCGGGGGTCGGCAGCGTGTTTCTCAATCGGCGTTTGCCCAACCGTGACCCGATCTTGTTCCCGCTGGCAATGTTCATGTCCGGTTGGGGCTTAATCCTCATCGAGCGACTCGCGCCGCCCTTCGCAGAACGTCAAGCCCTCTGGCTGATCGTTTCGACAGGCGCGATGGTTGTTGTGGTCGCCCTGCCGCGTGTGATGTTCTGGTTGCGGGCTTATCGCTACACCCTGCTTGTGATCGGGTTGGCGCTGCTCGTCGCAACGATTGTGCTTGGTACGAATCCGTCAGGGTTGATCGGCGCACCTGAATTATGGCTCGGATTCGGGTCATTCTTCTTTCAGCCGTCCGAAGCCTTGAAAGTCATCCTTGTGGCGTTTCTCGCCAGTTACTTAGCCGAACAATACCCGGCGCTGCGATCATTCGGTCTGGAACAGCGGGGCGTTTCCCCGCGCATCTTGGGACCCATTTTGCTGATGTGGGGCTTATCCGTCGTCATTTTGATCTGGCAGCGTGATCTCGGCACGGCGATCCTGTTTTTTCTCGTATTTCTCACGCTGTTGTACGTCGCCAGCGGCTATACCCCCCTGTTGATCGGCGGCGCTTTGCTGGTACTCGTCGCAGGGGTGCTGGCATACCGTTATATCCCGCTGGTCGGGCTTCGCATTGATATTTGGCTCAACCCCTGGGCAGAAGCCGATAATCGCGCCTTTCAAATCGTGCAAAGCCTGTTTGCATTCGGCGCGGGCGGCATTTTCGGACAGGGAGTCGGGCAGGGATCGCCAACCTATATCCCTGTCGTCCATTCCGATTTTGTGTTCGCGGCGCTGGCAGAAGAATGGGGTTTGCTTGGCGTCATCGTGTGTGTGACCTGTATATTGACATTCGTCGTGCGCGGGCTGCGAATCGCCGTCAAAGAAAACCATCGCCCCTTTAATGCACTCATGGCAGTGGGCTTGAGTATCTTACTTGCCGTGCAAAGCCTCATGATCATGGGCGGCGTCCTCAAGCTGATTCCGCTCACGGGCGTCACACTCCCCTATTTCAGCTACGGCGGCAGTTCGCTGCTGGTGAATTTCATCATGGTTGGGCTGCTGCTGCGTTTGTCGGCGGGAGAGAATTAACGGATGGGATTCAACCGCGAAATCAACCGCCTCTTAATCGGGCTGCTCTTGCTCTTCGGCATTGTAGCGATTTCGGCGGCGTATTGGGCTGTCACAGGCGCAGATACCATCTTACGGCGTGACGACAACCCGCGCCGCGTCGAAGCCGAACGCGCTATCCGGCGCGGCGAACTGTTAGATCGCAATGGCGTCTTGCTGGCAAGCAGTGAGGGCGAAGGCGAAGTCACGCGGGAATATTTCCAACCCTCCATGTACAGCGCGTTAGGCTATTACAGCTTTCGCTATGGCGTAAGCGGGATCGAATCGGCGTATAACGATCTACTGCGCGGAGACGACCTTGTGCGCTCTGCGGGGGATGTTCTGCTTGGCGGTCTGATGCACCGTCCGCAAGTGGGGTCAGATGCGCGTCTCACGCTCGATCTGGACGTGCAGCAAGCCGTTGCAGACGCGCTCGAAGGTCATACGGGCGCTGTCGTCGTGATCGGCGTGCCAGATGGCGAAGTGCTGGCAATGGTCAGCTTGCCAACCTATAACCCCAATACGCTGGACGAAAATTGGGATCAACTGGTGAACGCGCCGGGAAACCCATTTTTTAACCGTGTGATTCAGGGGCTTTACCAACCGGGCGCGGCGCTGCAAACCCCCTTGATCGCCGCCGCCATGCTGATGAGTATGCCGCTCGATACGATCACCGAAAATGCGACTCAACCCGTTACGCTTGGCGGACTCGAATTAGGCTGTGCCGTGCGTCTCCCCCCCATTGATCTGACGCTGCGAGAAGCCTACGCATTTGCGTGTCCGCGTGCCTTTGCCGATCTGGTCGAACCATTGGGGGCGAACACGCTCGAATCGATCTTTGACACCTTCCGGTTGAACGATCAACCGCTTTTAAATGGTTTCGACACGCCCGTCCCCACGCCATCCCAATTCCGATTAACGACAGAGAATGCGCTCGAAACGGCGCTAGGGCAAAGTCGGTTGACCGTTACGCCGATGACAATGGCGCTTATGGCGGCGGGCATCGTCAATGATGGCAATGCGCCGCAGCCCTATTTGTTGATGCAGTCGCGTCTACCGGACGGCGATTGGGCAGATGTTTGGACAGCCAGACCAAGCGTGCCGATCACAACGACCAACAGCGCCCGCCGCCTACAAGATTTGATGCGCGGCGCGGTGGCATTCGGTGCGGCACAGAACGCGGGTCGTCCAGACATTGATATTGGTGGACATGCCTCTGTCGCTTATTCGGGTGACGGATCGCAAGCGTGGTTCATCGGATTTGCAACCTTTGGCGGCGCAAACGGCGCAGCAGTCGCCGTCATTCTGGAGAACAGCAGCGATCCCGGTCTAGCAGCAGACATTGGCGGGACAGCCCTCGCCGCCGCGCAAGCCGCCCTCAGCAATTAATATCTCCCCACTTCCCTACCTCGCCTCGGGCGGGGAGGCTGCTTTACTCCCCCTCTCCTCTTTTCGGGTGAGGGGGTCGGGGGGTGAGGCTATCTCTCCTCTTTTCGGGAGAGGGGGTCGGGGGGTGAGGCTATCTCTCCTCTTTTCGGGGAGAGGTGAGGGCGTCTCTCTCACCCGCCGTCCCACAGTCGCGCCCGTAAGCCGAGCTTTTTTGACCATTTCGCCGTTTTGCTGTGAACATGCACAAACCATGAGCTGTAGCGATCATGGTGCTGCCCCTGCTTGAGCGCCGCCAGAAACGATGGGGCGTCGGTGAAGGGCGCAAGCTGCATCAACGCCCGCCCGTACTCAACCCGGCTGTGTGCGTCTGACCCCACCGTACCCACCAACTGATGTTTCGCGGCAAAGGCGATTGCTTTAGCGTTGTCCTGTTTGTACATGCAGCGCGAATTGAAAATTTCGATGGCGTCTACCCTGTCGATGATCGCCAGCAGATCGTTTTCCAGCCACGCGCCCTTACGCAAGCGGTCAAACGGATGCGACACGCTGATCACCGCCCCCTGATCGCGCAGAATCTTGATCGTTTCGTCAGGCGTCAGCCCCGCCGGAATCGATTCTTGGACGAAATACGCCAGCAGTTCGCCGCGATCCGTCATGATTTCCTCGCCCACAATCACCCGATCCGGCGCTTGTCGGCACATCGCCAGCGCCCCGTCTGCCGTGTTATGATCCGTAATCGCAATGCGGTCAATGCCGCGCTTGTCCATGATGCGTAAGATCGTCTCAAACGGGATTACGCAATCTTTCGACCAGTGAGTATGGCTGTGTAATTCAACTTGAAGCATGAATGTTCCCTTAACAACTGCCGCCATTCTATCAGCGATCTCCAGCCCCTTCCAATTGTGCTATAATATGCCGCGCGTTTTCAACCGTCAGAGAAGCGTCAAGTTCGGTGCCGCACTCTGTGGCACAATGACAGCAAATCTATGGGATGAATGTTTTGAGAACAGAAAATACGATGGATCAACGATCCAACCTCCACGCACCGCCGCGCTTGCTCCTTTGGGTGGTGTTAGCTTTTTTCCTGCTGCTCGTGATTGGTGGGCTAGGCGGAATCGCGTACTTTTCCAGCGGGCGACTCAGTTCGCTGCTCCCCTATGGGGTGATTGCCCTGCTCGTCTTGCTCATCAGCGTGATCGGCGGCGCGTTTCTCTTCCGTCGCACGCTGCCGCGCTTGCTGTGGTTGTGGCTGACGTTTGCTGTCTTTGCAGTGGTGATCGCTGCGGCGGTGGGCGGGACTCTCATGTTCCGTAACAACCTGCCCCCGCGTTATCAGGAGCAAATGATCACCGAAGTACCATTTATGAGCGGGTTCTTCCGTTCACTCATGCCCGCGACCCCCTCTGGCGGGTCGCTGCCCACTGCCGCACCGAATGCGGGCGGCGTCAACCCGCTTGACCTGCTTGGCACAGGTTCTACGGCAACCCCTCAAGCGCAGATCACTGAAGAAGTTACTGTTGAACCAACAGCGATCAGCCTTGTGCCGAGTGCGACTCCCACGTCAACCCTTCCGCCCACGTTCGTACCGACGGATGCGCCTGTCATTCAGCCCACCGTCGCACCGACTGACCTTCCGGTGGTCGAAACAAATACCGCGCCCCCTCGTGCGCTGTCTGCCCGCATGTATGGGTTCACCCATATTCAGCAAGACTGGAACAACTGCGGTCCCGCCAATGTGACGATGGTACTCAGCCATTATGGTTGGCAGGGCGATCAATACGACGCGGCGAATTTCCTCAAACCCGTAGACGAAGATAAGAACGTTAGCCCTAACGAGATTGTCAATTTCATCAACACACAGACCGGCGTCCGTGCTGTGACTCGCATCGGCGGCGACCTCGAACTGCTCAAGCAGTTGATTTTCAACAACATCCCCTTGATCATCGAAACGGAATACACGCCAGAAGGGTATGACTGGATCGGGCATTACCGGACGGTTGTCGGCTACGACGACAACGCGGGCGTATTCTACGTCTACGACAGTTATTTAGGGACAGGCGTTGCGGGCGAAGGCATTACAGTACCCTACAGTGATTTCGATGAGGGGTGGAAGGCATTCAGCCGCGTGTTCATCGCCATCTACGACCAACCGCGTGAAAGCCTCGTCACCGACGTGCTAGGCGAACGCGCCGACCTCACACAAGCCAATCAGATCGCGCTTGAAATGGCACAGGAAGAAGCCCGCGCTGACCGTCGTGATCGCTTTGCGTGGTTCAATGTGGGTACAGCCTTTACGCGCTTGGGTCAATATGAAGAAGCCGCTAACGCCTTCGACATCGCCCGCCAGCTTGACCTCCCCTTCCGCATCATGTGGTATCAGTTCTCGCCGTTTGAAGCCTATTTCAACGTCGGGCGCTTCGATGATGTGATGGTGCTGGCAGAAAACACGATCAACAACAGCGCACAGCAAATCGAAGAAGCCTATTACTGGCAAGGTCGAGTCTACGAGGCGCAAGGACGCATCAGCGATGCGTCGTCGGCTTTTCAGGTCGCATTACGTCGCAACCCGAACTATGAAGCCGCACAAACGGCGCTCTCTGGTTTATAACATGGACGAGACTATTTTAGAATTGGCACAGTCCCCAACCAGCGGGAAGGCGTTTTCTCCCCTCCCTGAATTCGGGGAGGGGTCGGGGGTGGGGTCTGAGGTGCAAAACGCTTATTCTGAAATGACTGCTTGTCTCGTTCCTACCGCCCTCTCGCTCAACTTGAGCGTTACAGGGAAAAAGGTTTAATATGGCGGCACAATCGACACGCCAGATCGCCCGCTCCACGCTGATCGTGATGCTGGCATTCGCCGCAGCCAAAGTGATCAGCCTCGCGCAGACGTTTATCATTGCCAATGTGTTCGGCGTCGGGCGCGAATGGGATGCTTATGTCACCGCCAACAGCATCCCTGAACTGATCTTCACGTTGATCGCGGGCGGGGCGCTGGCATTCGCCTTTATCCCGATCTTCGCGGGTTTTCTCGCGCAAGGGGATGATCAGAAAGCGTGGCGCACAGCGAGTCATGTGATTAACACCCTGTTTCTGGTCACGTTAGCCGTCAGCGTGATCGCCTTCTTGGTCGCGCCTTGGTTGGTCGCTAACGTGGTCGCGCCCGGTTTCCCACCTGAACAGCAAGCGGAAACCGTCGGCTTGATGCGGATTCTGCTCGTCAGCACATTGATCTTTTCGGTCAGCGGCATCGTGATGGGCATCCTGCAAAGCCACAACAATTTTCTGCTCCCCGCCCTTGCGCCCATCCTGTTTGATGTCGGCGTGCTGTTCGGCGCGGCATTCCTCACAGGGCAATTCGGCGTCTATGGGGTTGCCATCGGCGCGGTGATCGGCGCGGCGCTGCACTTGGCGATTCAAGTTCCCGGCTTGCTGCGCGTCAAAGCGAAATGGTGGGCGGAACTCGGCTTAACCGACCCGACGATGTGGCGCGTGTTCCGCTTGATGCTGCCCTCGTTGGGCGGTTTAGCAGTATTCAGCCTCAACTTTCTGGTGATGAACAGCATTGCCTCATGGATGGGCGCGGGCGCGGTCAGCGCCTTAAGTTGGGGTTGGCGCTTGATGCAAATCCCCGAAACGCTGATCGGTACAGCGATGGGAACGGTCATTTTCCCGACGCTGGCTGCCTTGAGCGGCGCATCGAATCTCAGCGGCAAGCGTGACGCAATGGCGGGGGCAATTCGCTTCATCCTGATCACCACGATCCCTTCTTCCATCGGCTTGATCGTGTTGGGGCGTCCGCTCATCAGCTTGCTAGAGCGCGGCGCGTTCGATGCGTCGGCGTCGGCGCTGGTATTCAGCACCTTGCAGTTTTTCACGCTCGGTCTGGTCGTGCAGTCGGTGTTAGAGATTGCCGCCCGCGCCTTCTATGCTGACAAAAACACGATGATCCCGTTTTTCGCGTCCGTCGTCGGCTCGGTGATCAACATTGCGGGGGCATACCTGCTCAGTGGGATCGCCGTCGTGCAAACGCGCTTCATGCTCAACTTAGTCGCCTCACAGTATCCCTTGCTCGGCTTGACTCCTGAAATTGGCAACGTGGGCGGGCTGGCATTGGCGAACTCGCTGGGAATCGCCGTTGAAGTCTCAATCCTGTTGATTCTGCTGCGACAGCGTTGGCACAGTATCGAAGGGCGTTCATTAGGCATCACCACCCTGAAAGCGACGGCGGCGAGTCTGATTATGGCGGCAGTCGTTCTCGTGATTGGGGCGCTATGGTCAGCGGTTGGGCTGTCAGATCGCGGCTTACCTTTCTTGATCGCACAACTCGCTGTGCAGGGCGTAATCGGTGTGATCGCCTTCCTGATTACAGCTTGGGTGCTTCGTATGGAAGAATTGAATGAGTTACTGCGTCTGATTCGCAGACGTACACCAGCAGAGGTTCCCGCATGAGCATCGAAATCAAATACGTCACCTTAGGCATTGCCCAAACCAACAGCTATCTGGTCGCAGACACAGAAACGCACGACGCCATTCTGATCGATCCCGTCGATGAAGCCGATCTACTCTACAAAACCGCGACGGATGCGGGTTGGACGATCAAACTGATTCTGGCGACTCACGCCCATTTTGATCACGTTCTCGCCAGCAAACGCCTCAAAGAATTGACCGGAGCGCCCTTCTATATCCATGCCGAAGCCCTTCCCATGTTGAAAAACTTACCGCAGCAGGGGTTACGCTTCATCGGCAAGGAATTCCCCGTCGCCGCCGAACCGGATCGACTGTTAACCTCTGAAACGGAAACCATCACCGTTGGGGCGATCATGCTGGAAACCCTGTTTACGCCGGGTCACGCGCCGGGACACCTGTCTTTTTATATGCGTGACACTGGAATCGTTTTCAGTGGGGATGCATTGTTCGCCGGAAGCGTCGGACGAACTGATTTACCCGGCGGCAGTTTTGAAGTCTTGAAGGCGTCTATCTTCGATAAATTGTTTACCCTGCCCGATGATACACAGGTACTGTCGGGGCATGGCGGTATGACCACTATAGGAAAAGAGCGGAAAACCAACCCGTTCCTTACATAGGCAAAACATGAATATCGGAAATCAATTTTCATACGTTTTCTTGGCGATTGGCGCACTGCTCATCGTCTTAGCGTTACTGCGCTTGCTGCGAGTCGATTGGCGCTCAACCGCGATGATCGGGGTGATCGTTGCGCTGGTATTCACGGGCGCATTTTTCGCCTTCCGTGTGGGTGCAAGTGATGTTTCGTCGGTGGGCGCAGCACAGGCGCAAATCGGTAACGGTAAGCCCACCTTCTTAGAGTTTTACAGCAATTTCTGTGCGGGTTGTATGGCTGCACGTCCCGCCGTCGATGCGCTGGTTTCAAACATGGGCGACGAGTTCAACATTTTACGCATCGACATTCACACCCCTGTCGGGCGCGAACTGCGCGATATTTACGGCTTTACCTTTTCGCCCGAATTTGTGCTGTTTGACGCCGCCGGAGATGAAATTTGGCGTGACAACAGTCCACCACCCAACGCCGAACTTGAACGCGCATCACAATGAAACTTATCGTGAGTGTGTGCGTTCTTTACTTTGCTATCGCCTAAAGGGAACAGATCCCATATGAAACATATCCTACTCATTTTCTTGGACGGGGTTGGCTTGGGGAAAAATGACCCTAAGACGAACCCTTTTGCGCTTGCAAATACCCCAACCTTAATGGCACTGGCAAATGATAATCGTTGGCTACGCGAGACGGGCTACCAGTTGAGCGAACGCGCCGTGTTCTCGCCCACCGACCCGCGCATGGATATTCCCGGCAAACCGCAGAGCGCCAGCGGTCAAGCGGCGATTCTCACGGGCAAGAACATCCCTGCGCTGATTGGCGAACATTACGGACCTCGCCCTAACCCCCCCATTCGCCAGATTTTGAAAGAAGATAATTTCTTCATGCAGGTGACTCGACATGGCGGTAAAGCCGCCTTGATCGAAGGCTATCCGCCGCGCTTCCACGAGGCGATCAACAGCGGTAAACGCTTGCGTTCCAGCTATCAAGAGGCGCTTGTCGCGGCAGGGCTGCCCCTGTTCGGTGAGGATATGATCTACAGCGGAGACGCGCTTGCCGTCGATTGGATTGGCGAAGGCTGGCGTAAAGAACTCGGTTACACCGATACGCCCATCTACACGCCCCATGAAGCGGGCGTCAAGATGGTAGAAATTTCGCGCCGCTACGAATTTGCCTTTTTCGCCCATTGGGTCACAGACGTGATCGGGCATCGCGGCACGGTTGAAGACGGCGCACGCAACCTCGAAATCTTTGACGGCGTAATGCAAGCCGCCCTCGAAACATGGGACGACAGCGAAGGCTTGATCATCATCACCAGCGATCATGGCAACATGGAAGATATGTCCCACACCAAGCACACCGAAAACGACGTGCCAACGGTGATCATTGGCAACGGCAAAGAAGAATTTGCAATGGGCATCAAGACGCTGGCGGACATTGTGCCGCACATGGCGACGTATTTGTTTAATGGAGATTAGCGTCACGGTAGGAACTGTCCCTATGAACAGGTCATGCGGGCAAATTTTCCTCTATACTCAATGCTATGTATTGGTAGATTAAAGGTTCTGGACGATGGATGCGAAGGATATGCGCGATACGTTGCGCTTATGGGCAAGCGGGGTAGCAGTGGTATCTACGGCAGACTCGATCTGTCGGGCAGGTATGACCGTGAGCGCGTTTAATTCGCTCTCCCTAGACCCCCCGACCATTCTGGTTTGCTTGCAGAAAGACACTCGCACGGCAGAAGTCATCCAGAGTTCAGGCATTTTCGCTGTATCCATTTTAGGCGCGGATCAAGCATACGTTTCTGATCGCTTCGCGGGGCGCGTTCCTCTGCCCGAAGGCGAAGACCGCTTCGACTGCTTCCCCATCATCACGGCGCAGACGGGCGTCCCCATCCTAGCCGATGCGATTGCATGGCTCGACTGCAAGCTGAACGCGATCCACGACGGCAATACCCATTGGATCATCGTCGGAGAAGTAGTCGCAACGGGGCATCAGACCGAAAATGTCGCGCCCCTGCTCTACTTTGACCGCAACTATCACACCTTGATACCAGAGCAAACAACCTCATAACATCGCAGCCATGTTTGCGCCCCTCTCCGCTTGGAGAGGGGCTGGGGGTGAGGCTGAAATGACTTTGTGCCTTTGTCCCCACCTTGATTATTCACGAACGCTCCACTACAATGATCGCTGATTTTTTGACGGGTAGACCCTCATGTTTGAGCAGCTAACAAATCGCCTGCAAGACGTTTTCGACGGACTAGGGCGAGTCGGCAAACTCACTGAAAAAGACGTAGACAAGGCGATGCGAGAAGTGCGAATGGCGCTTCTAGAAGCAGATGTCTCTTTGTCCGTCGTCAAGGACTTCGTTCGTCGGGTGAAAGAACGCGCCATCGGTGCGGACGTAGGCAGAAGCCTGAAACCCGGTCAGCAGGTCGTCAAGATCGTTCACGAGGAATTGCTAGAAACGCTAGGCGAAGGCGCGAAGCTCAACTTCTCTGGAAGCACCAAACCGCATGTCATTATGCTGGTGGGCTTGCAGGGGTCGGGCAAAACGACGACGGGCGCAAAACTGGCGCTGTTTCTGCGCCGTGATGGGCGTGCGCCGTTCATGATCGCCGCGGACACCTATCGTCCTGCCGCCGTTGACCAGTTGGTCACGCTGGCGAAGCAGATTCAAGTCCCCTACTACGAGGAAGGGACAACCGCTAAACCGCCGGATATTGTCGCTCGTGGGTTGAAAGTCGCCAAAGAGCAAAACGTCGCCGTTGTGATTGTCGATACGGCAGGGCGTTTGCAAATTGACGATAACCTCATGAACGAGCTAGAAGAAATCAAGCGGCGGACAAACCCGGCAGAAATTTTGCTGGTGGCGGACTCGATGACCGGTCAAGAAGCCGTTCACATCGCGGAAGGGTTTAACAGCCGTTTAGGTATCACGGGCTTGATCCTGACCAAAGTGGATGGTGACGCACGCGGCGGCGCAGCATTGTCGATGCGTGCGGTAACGGGCGTGCCGATCAAGTTTTTGGGGACGAGCGAAAAGCTGGACGGCTTAGAAGCGTTCTCGCCTGATCGCTTGGCGCAGCGGATTTTGGGCATGGGCGACTTGATCGGTTTGATCGAGAAGACCGAAGCCGAATTCGATGAAGCCGAAGCCATGAAACTTCAGCAAAAACTGCTCAACAACCAGTTCACGCTGCAAGACTTTCTGGAACAACTCCAGAAGATCAAGCGCATGGGGTCGATTGGCAATTTGCTGAATATGATTCCCGGCATGAACCGCTTCAAAGACCAGATCGACGAGCAGCAGATGGAAAAACGCATCATGCGCGTCGAGGCGATCATCAATTCGATGAGCAAAGCCGAACGCGCCAATCCCAAACTCCTCAATGCCAGCCGCCGCAAGCGTATTGCAACCGGCAGCGGGGTTCAGGTTCGAGACGTGAACGAAGTGATGAAACAGTTTAAAGACATGCAAGACATGATGAGTCAAGTCCGCAAAGGCAAGTTCCCCGGTATGCCGGGTGGGTTGCCTCCGGGCTTTCCGCGCTAAGGTCAACAACCTTTCCGCAACTGAGCGTTTTGGTACTCAGGTACTTACTCACTCGGTGGCTCTCCGTTAAAAATCAACGCATGAGAGCGCATTTAGAAAAGGATATACACAATGGTTCGTATTCGTCTCCGTCGGCATGGCTTAAAGGGTCAGCCGGTCTACCGTATCGTTATCACCGATCAACGTGCAGCACGCAACGGCGGTTTTATCGAAATTGTTGGCACGCACAATGCCCGCACACAGCCGATCACCGATTTGCTCGATGAAGCGCGTGTGCTCTACTGGTTGAGCGTTGGCGCACAGCCAAGCGAAGCCGTCGTCTATATTCTCAAGCGCACTGGCACGTTGGATCGCTTCGAACGCATGAAGAAGGGCGAAGCGGTTGAAACGCTCGTCGCAGAAGCAGCAGCAGCGGCAGCAGCGCGTGGTTACAGCGCCAAGACACGTCATCCCTCGCCCGGTCCCGGCGAAGGCACGTTCAAGCCTCGCAGCAGCTAATCCGTTCATCCCGATAATATGTAGGGGCGGGGCAATATCCCCACCCACTCCCCCCAAATGGAGATTTATTTCTTTCCTCCCCTCCCTGAATTCGGGGAGGGGTCGGGGGTGGGGTCAAGTCAGGCAATAATTATAAGAGGAGCGTTTTACGATGGAAGCACTAGTCGAATACGTTGCAAAAAGCCTCGTGGATGATCCCACGTCGGTCAAAGTGCGTCGCCGCGACTCTGGCGGTTCTGTCGTGATCGAGCTGCATGTTGCCCAACACGACACCGGACGCATCATCGGTAAAGGGGGGCGTGTCGCCAATGCACTCCGCGCTTTGCTGCGTGCGGGCGAAAGTAAAAATAAACGTATTGTATTGAAGATTAGCTAATGCATCCTAAACATTTGATACTAGGCGAAATTTTAAGACCGCACGGCATACGCGGCGAACTCCGTATGCGTATTTTGACCGATTATCCTGAACGCATCGGCAAAATGGAAAGCGTCTACTTAGGCACAGACCCCGACGGCAAGGTCACGACCTACACCGTCGAATCCATGCGAATGAATGCACCCTACGCTTTACTTAAACTCAAGGGCATTGATGATCGCAACACGGCGGATCGCTTGCGTCAGTTGATGGTGATGATCGACCTTGAACATGCTGTCCCGCTTGAGGCGGGCGAATTTTACCTCTACGAATTGATCGGCGTGGAAGTGTTCACCGAGTCAGGCGAACTGCTAGGTAATCTTACGGAAGTTCTCGAAACAGGCGCAAACGATGTCTATGTCGTCAAGGGTTCCCGTTATGGCGAAGTGTTGATCCCCGTCAGCGGTGAAACGATCATCAAAACGGACATCGCCGCCAAACAGGTGATCGTTCGTCTGCCAGAAGGTTTGCTGCCCGGTCAATCCGAAGAAGCATAACCATTCCTGCTTGACATCTATGTAATCCCGCCTATATTCTGTTTTGAATTACCCTTCACCTATCCGCCGGGAAGCGCCGTGAGCGATCACCTCTATTGGCTCGGCTTTAGCCTCGTCCCTGAAATTGGTCTAAAACGCTTTAATCTGCTTCTGCAAGCCTTTGGCGAACTGCGGATCGCATGGCACGCCGACTCTGCCACCTTGCGCGAAGTTGGTTTAGACGGCAAGCCCCTAGCCAATTTGATCGCCTTTCGTGAACGTGTAGACCTTGCAGCAGAAATGGCGAAGATCGAACGGGTAGGAGCGCGTTTAATCACGTTGATGGACGCCGATTACCCTCCCCTACTCAGGACGATCAATGGTGTGCCGCCTCTGTTGTATGTGCGTGGCTCAATCATTGAGGCTGATCACCTTGCAGTCGCGTTAGTCGGCACGCGCAAGGCGACAGTTTACGGCAGAGATGCCACCGAGTATTTTAGTAAGGGTTTGGCGAGTAATGGCGTCACCATTATAAGCGGGTTGGCGCACGGTGTTGACACCCTCGCCCACCGCACAGCCCTAAACGCTGGCGGACGAACGCTGGCGGTGCTTGGCTGCGGCATTGATGTTATGTACCCGCGTGAAAATGCAGCGTTAGCGAAAGACATCCTCAACAGCGGCGCAATTTTGAGCGAATTTCCACTCGGCACACCGCCCGAAGCGCGAAACTTCCCACTCCGTAACCGCATCATCAGCGGTATGTCGCTTGGCGTGCTGGTGGTCGAAGCCCCCGAAAAAAGCGGCGCGTTGATCACAGCATCGTTCGCGGCGGACCAAGGGCGCGATGTATTTGCCGTTCCCGGTAACATCTTCAACCCATCCAGCATGGGCGCAAATCGCCTCATTCAGGATGGCGCAAAACCCGCATTAACCATTGATGACATTTTAGGTGAAATTAATGTCACCTATCGTAACGTAGAAACACGTGAGAGGGTGCAGGAAATTGCTCCCGCAGACGAGAACGAGGCGGCGCTTCTGCGTCACCTCAACGCAGACCCCATCCACATTGATGATCTTGTGCGCTTGAGCGAACTGTCTACGCCAACAGCGATCAGTACGCTCACCCTCTTAGAGCTTAAAGGGGTCATCAGCCTTGTGGGGCATATGCAGTATCGTCTAGGCGGTTTATGAATCGAGCATATATAAATGGGTTGCGAGTCAAATGTATGCAGTATCGTGTAGGAATGTATCGTATGTGAAAGGAAGAGATCGATGGATCATAATTATGCGATGATCATGGCGGGCGGCGGCGGGACTCGTTTGTGGCCCATGAGCCGTGCCGACATGCCCAAACAACTCCTCCCACTGATAGAAGAACATTCGATGTTCCATGTCAGTATTGAACGTCTCGCGCCGTTGTTCCCTCCCGAACGCATTTATGTCGTCGCGGGGCGCAATTACGTCGATATGCTCCGCGCCGACGCACCACACATCCCGCCGGAAAATTTCATTGTTGAGCCTGTCGGACGTGACAGCGGTCCCGCCGCCGCACTAGGACTCACGGTGATCCACAAGCGTGACCCGAAAGCAGTAGTCGCCCTGCTGACCGCTGATCATCACATTGCCAACCGCGAGATGTTCCGCGAAGTGTTGGCGGCGGCGTGCGAACTCGCACAGGATAGTCACATTGTCACGTTGGGCATTTCGCCATCCCTCCCTTCTACGGCGTTCGGATACATTCGGCGCGGCAAGTTGATCACGAAAATCGACGGTTTCCGCTGCTACGAATCACGCGGGTTCACCGAAAAGCCCGATACCGTGACGGCAATTGGCTTCATTCGTTCAGGAGAATATAGCTGGAACTCAGGCATGTTCATCTGGACAGCCGAACGTGCCTTACAAGAATTTGCCCGTCAACAGCCCCAAATCCACGAATTGATGATGCGCTTGCAGCCCATCGTCGATACACCGGACTATGACTCAACATTAGACGCCCTTTGGGAAACAATCCCACGCATTTCCATTGATTTCGCCGTGATGGAAGGTGCAGAAAATATGGCAGTCATCCCGATTGACATTGGTTGGAGTGATGTCGGAAGTTGGGATGCCCTGTTCGATGTCCTTGATCTTGATCCCGATGGAAACGGCTTTAAGGGCGCATCCCCTGACCGGATCACGGTTGACACAAAGAACACACTGGTTTACAGTGACAAACTGACGGTTACGATAGGCGTAGAGAACCTCGTCATTGTAGACACTCAGGATGTCTTAATGATTTGCCACAAAGACCGCACGCAGGACGTTAAGAAAGTTGTCTCCATGCTGCGTGAATCGGACAACGCGATATATCTATAAAGGGTCAAACCCGAATGACAGAACTTCAGGCTTACTGTGTGAAATGTAAGACCAAGCGTGATATTGCCAACCCTCAACCCGCTTTCACAAGCAAAGGGACGCCGGGGGTCAAAGGGACGTGTCCCGTGTGCGGCACGACTCTATTCCGTATGGGGGCAACTGAAGCCCATGCGAACCTTCCCAAACCCGTGATCGAGAAAAAGCCAGCGGAGAAGAAAGCAAAGACCACCGCAACCGCCAGCAAGCGCAAAACCGCGACCAAACGCGCAACCTCAGCATCGAAGACCGAAAAGAAACCGGCAAAAGCAGCGAAGGCAGAGAAAGCAACCTCACGCAGTAAGTCATCCATTGGAAAACTAGTAATTGTCGAATCGCCAGCGAAAGCCCGCAGCGTCGGGCAATTTCTAGGCAAAGGCTATGTAGTCAAGGCGTCCAAAGGACATGTGCGTGACCTGTTAGTTTCGCAGCTTTCTGTCGATGTCGATAACCACTTCGAGCCGAAATATCGTGTCATCAACGATAAGCGCGATGTGGTCAAAGAGTTGAAAGAAGCCGTCGAACGCGCCAAAGAAATCTACCTTGCAACCGACCCTGACCGCGAAGGCGAGGCGATTGCATGGCACTTGATGGCGGCGGCGGAAATGGACAACGTGAGCAACATACCCATTCAGCGCGTGGTGTTTCACGAAATCACACAGCCCGCCATTCAAGAAGCATTCTCTCATCCACGCGAAATTGACATGGATTTGGTCAATGCACAGCAAGCGCGGCGCATCTTGGATCGATTGGTCGGCTACAAAGTCAGCGAACTACTGTGGGATAAAGTCCGCAATCGCCTTTCAGCAGGGCGCGTACAAAGTATCGCCGTGCGCTTGATTGTAGACCGTGAGCGTGAAGTTGAAGTGTTTGTCCCACAAGAATACTGGACGCTGGACGCCAAACTGAGCAAGCAGAAGAACGGCAAAGATACTGCCAAGCCGTTCCTCGCTCGCTTGTTCAAAATTGGCGATAAAGAGACCAACTTCACGCAAAAGTCAGACGTAGACGCGCATCTGGAGACGTTAAAACAGAGCCAATACGCTGTCGCAGACATCAAACGCGGCGAACGAGTCCGCAAACCATCGCCGCCGTTCACGACCAGCACGCTTCAACAGGAAGCCTCCCGCCGTTTGGGATTCAATGCGCGGCGTACCATGTCCGTCGCACAGCAGTTGTACGAAGGCATTTCGATTGGCGAAGAATCGGGCGGCTTGATCACGTACATGCGTACAGACAGCACCTCCATTTCGCCGCAAGCGCAAAAAGATGCACGCGACTACATCAGCAAGCGGTTCGGCAAGAACTTTATACCGCCCAACGCGCCCATCTATAAGACGAAAACGAAGGGCGCTCAAGAAGCACATGAAGCGATCCGCCCGACCAGCAGTATGCGCGAACCCGAATCGATCAAGAATTTCTTGTCGAGCGAACAGTACAAATTGTATAACCTGATCTGGCAGCGATTTGTCGCCAGTCAAATGGAAAACGCGGTCTATCACACCCTGCGCGTAGACATTGACGCGGGTAAGTATCATTTCCGCGTGTCCGGCAGCACGATCAAGTTTGCTGGTTTCCTTGCGCTCTATGAGGACGCCCGCGATGAAGATTTAGCGTTGGACGAGGACGAAGGGCGCATTTTGCCCGATATGTCGGTCAGTGAAATACTTGACCTGCTCCAACTGCTGCCAGAACAGCATTTCACACAACCGCCGCCGCGCTATACCGAGGCGAGTCTCGTCCGCACACTCGAAGAATTCGGCATCGGACGACCCAGCACGTTTGCGCCCACCGTCGCCGTGATTCAAGACCGTGAATATGTCGCCAAACAGGACAAACGCCTGATCCCGACGGAGACCGGACGTGTAGTCAATGATCTGCTGGTGGAATACTTCCCCGACATCATGGACTACCAGTTCACGGCACGCATGGAAGATCAGCTTGACGATATTTCCGAAGGCACACGCGAATGGCGTCCCATGTTGGGCGAATTTTACGACCCCTTCCAGCAGCGTCTAACCTACGCTTACGAAACCGCGCCAGACATGAAAGCCGAAGAAGAAATCGGGCGGGGATGCCCACTTTGTACCAAACCTCTGGTGATCCGTTACGGGCGTTTCGGCAAGTTTATCGGCTGTTCCGACTACCCGACCTGTCGCCACACCGAACCCTGGCTCGAAAAACTGGGCGTATCTTGCCCCACATGCGGCAAAGTGCATGGCGGTGAACTCATTATCCGCAAGTCGAAGCGCGGACGCACCTTCTACGGTTGCTCACGCTACCCGGAATGCGAATTCACCAGTTGGAAGAAACCGATCCCGCAGCCCTGCCCTAACTGCAACGGATTGCTCGTCGAAATTTCAAAGACGCGGGCAGAATGCACCAATTGTCATAACAAGTATTCTATTGATCGGCTGCCCACCGTGAGCGCCGAACCTGTCTAAAGGCACAGATAAAAGTGGAAAGTTGAAAGTAGCAAATGCCGTTATCGACACTTTTAACTTTTAACTTTCCACTTTTAATTCACCTTACGCAGATCGTTATTTCTGACCCCACCCCTGACCCCTCCCCGAATTCGAGGAGGGGAGCAAGCAGACTCCTGTTTGCTCCCTCCCCTGAATTCGGGGGAGGGAGGCGAGCGCAGCGAGCGGGGTGGGGGTCAAACTGACCCCCTGCGTAAGGTGAGCTTTTAACTTTTAACTCAAAGCGGTTTGGCTTCGCTTGTCACACTCGTATCTTGAGTTTGCGCTTTCCAACGTTTCGTGTACTATTGTCTTATCTACGTCGGATGCGCTTTCACCCGGACGGCTACCTATGGTTCAATGGTTAAAAGATACTTACAATGGGCTGGTTGTCATTCTGCTCAAGCCCTACTTGCCCCGTCGGCAAACGCTCCTTGCGATCCTGTTGGGGATACTCATCGGTTTCTTGGGGGCATACGTCCTCTTCCCAACGCAGTATTACAACGGTGATGTGCGGACACTCGAACAAAGTTGGCAGAACGAATGGGTGAAACTGCTTGCTGACCGCTATGCGGCGCGAACTTCAGATAACAGTGCATTCATCATAGATGCGTTGCGTCAAGTCGATGATCCGTTGGGCATCGTCGATACATTGCTGGCGAGTCCTGCTGAGACTGAGAATTTCTCGAAGTTACAGGCGATTCGACCTTTCGCGGAAACGGCACAGCCGACAGCCGCATCAGCGCCCGAACAGCCAAACGCATGGGACAATATCCGTCCCTTCTTGATCGTGCCGATTGTGGCAATCCTCCTTGTGACGATAGCGATCATCCTCTACGGGATGTTCATCTACCCCAACTTCATCGAACCGCTTGCGCGGCGCAATCAGCCAGTTGACCCCGCCCTTCAACGTGATAAAGAACAGCGTGCCGAAGCCAGAAAAGCCTTCGAGACGCAAAAGACCGACTTCAAAGCGACGACCAATTATGGTCCGCCGCTGATGCAGAAGATGTCTACCTTCACTAAGGGCTATGGTCAATATGACGACTCGTTCACCATCGAAGATGCAGAAGAAAAGTTTCTCGGTGAATGCGGCTCGTTGATTGCTGAGAATGTTGGCACAGAAGGTTCGGCAACCGCCTTTGAAGTGTGGCTGTTCGACAAAGATGATTTCGTCCGCACAATGACCAAAGTATTCGCGTCTGAACATGCTTACAACGACACAGCCGTGCGCTCGAAGCTCGAAGAAAAAGGCGATGTTGTGCTGGCGCAGGTCGGTGCAATTCTCGTGCTAGAAACCGCCGCGCTGCGCTTGCAAGCCCGCATCATTGATATGACCTATGCAACCGGAACGCCGCAGCCCAACAGTGTGTTCCAGAAGCTGACGCTCGAACTGGCAGCATGGCAGAAGGAACGTGGCGCACCTGCCGCTGTGCCGATGCCCGTACCCGTCACACAGCAAACGCAGCCCATCGCGCCTGTACAGCCGATGTATGCACCGCCACCGCAGCCCTATACGCCGCCGCCCGTACAGCCCACGCAACCCAGCTACACGCCGGCAGGCTATGGCACAGCGCCTTCAGTGCGTCCACCTATGCAGCAGCCACCACCACCACCGCGATCAACCCCCGAAGATGATCCCTTCGGCGGAACAGGCGATTTCACACCGATCACCTAAATTGTGTCTACAATTACAATGCATTGACTCGCTCCTCGATATACGAGGAGCGAGTCAAATATAGCAAACAATCACTCCACTATAAGCAGGAATGAGCGATGGCAACTCAAAAAATAGATCAGCATTCTATCACCGCAATTCTGACCGCTGAGGAATATGATTTATTGGAAGCGTTTGCGGCTGAACAGGGCATCGAGGATTTGCATGATGCTATTCCAGCCCTCCTGCATGAACTTGTCCACCTGCATGATCAAATGTGGGAGATGCAATTTGCCCGTTCCTCCACTCCACTTGATAACATGGCGCGTCAAGCACAAAACGCTCATCAAGCAGGCTTGACAGAGGATTTCGATCTCCCCGCATGAAATCGAAACGCACACGGGAATTTCGCCTTTTGTACGATGATCTACCCTCTTCTATACAGCGACAAGCTGATAAAGCCTACCTAACCTCAGTTTCGGATAGCTTTTTCTCCCTCACCTTAAATCTTTCTTCCCTGTAAACTGACGAGCGAGAAGTTTGTTTTCTCCCCTCCCTGAATTCGGGGAGGGGTCGGGGGTGGGGTCTATCCGAAACTCAGGTTACCTACAGTTTCACCATAATCGTAATCACATGAGTTTGCATTTTAAGCCTGTTGGGGGCGATCCCGTTTGGTATTCGGTGCGCGTTGGATTTAGCTATCGTGCCGTATGCATAATCGCAGACGTTGGAACTTATGTTTGGTTCTGGATTGGTTCCCATGCAGATTACGACAAACTCCTGAGTCAGCGGTAGCGCGGCAGAAAAAAACCCCGCCCTTATTGAGGAAACCGTAGAAGGGCAGGGTTTAATGCTTGGCACACGGAGTTCTACTGGATTTTCTTGATGCGAAAGACAGAGTCGCCGTTCGGAGTTTTGACGCGCACTTTCTCGCCCTTTTTCGCGCCCAAAAGCGCCGCACCAATCGGGCTTCGGTTCGAGATTTTGCCCTCAGATGGGTTTGCTTCTGCCGCGCCAACGATGCTGTAAGTTTCTTCCTCGTCAAAACCTTCTTCGACAATCGTCACTTGCGAACCCAACGACACGACATCGGTCTTTCCGTCCTTATGGATGATGGTCGCAGTTTTCAGCGTATGTTCGAGGTACCTGATCCGACCCTCGATGAAAGCCAGTTGTTCTTTAGCGTCGTGATAGTTGGCGTTTTCTTTCAAATCGCCTTCTGCCACCGCTTCAGTCAGTTTCTTTACAATTTCAGGGCGACGAATTGTGTTCAATGTATCGAGTTCGCGTGTGAGGTCGGCATACCCTTCAGGGGTAAGCGCGTTTTCGGTGGTCATGGTGATTTCTTAAATCCTCCCTATATTTCCGTGTAAGAGTTCGCGGCGTTGCGCCGCCAAAGTCATCACATTTTGTCGATGCAGTTCAACCGCCGAACCATGTAACAAGATGCGGCTTTTACCACAGCTTTCAATATCAATGTTTTCGAGTGGCAAACCCTTTTCCAGCGCGTGATCGACTGCCAGAAGAAGCGCATCCAGATAGGCAGTGTCGCTTTTCAATTTGTCCTCAATCTCGCCGCGCAAGACAATATCGCCATGCCCCTGTATCACATTTTCGTAATTGCCCCCGCGCAAACTTTGCAGAGAGGCATATAACTTGTCAAAGCTGCCATCAACGAAATGCGGAAGCGCCATCACGGTATCCGCAGCCAGTAGTACCCGATCTTCCTTGATCAAACACATCACCGAATCCGGGCTGTGACCGGGCGTTGACCACAACTGAAACGTCTTGCCCCCAACGTTCAAGAGATAACTATCCGTAAAAGTTGTCTCTGGCAGCACAAGGATGACTTCACGCAGTTCAGGCAAATGTTGTTTCGAGTGTTCAAGACTCTCTCGCCCGCGCCGTTCCAGCAGTTCCCGGCATTTCGCATGGGCGATGACCTGTGCATCTTCAAAGAGCCAAGTTCCCGCTGTGTGATCCGCGTGAAAGTGACTGTTGATCACAAATTTGACCGTCGTTCCCAAACGCCGTTCCACAAACCGCTGAATTTGGCGCGTTTCTTCAGGGTAAAGGAGCGTGTCGAATAAAACCGCTCCCTCGCTGGTAGTGATCAACGTCGCGCTGACTTGTGCGTACTGGTCACTAATGAACACATAAATATCGTCTGCGACGCGCTCACGCTGCATTATTCAGTCCTACATCAGAACAGGGCGGAACAAAGATCAGTATAGTCACTGGAAAAATGAAAATCAAGTCAGCGAATCAGAGGCGAAATAGAGTATACTGTAAGATGAAATGTATTCTGACATATTTGCACCAGAGAGACAAGGCTATGCAACACCGTCGAACAAATTTGTTCTACCTCCTAATGCTCGTTCTCGTCCTCTTACTCCCTACCTTCGCGCTCACCGGTCAAGATTTGCCTACGCTCACCATTGCCATCCTTGATGATCCACGCGGGGCGCTTTCGGACGGCGCACGGCTGGCAGTCCGCCAGATCAATGAGTCGGGTGGTATCCAGGTGGATGCCACAACCACCATTTTGTTAGAAATTCTTCCCGTTACCTCAACCGCACTCGACAACCCCGAAGGCTTAGTTCAAGCCCTGCGAAATCAAGAAGTGATCGCAGTCGTAGGACCTGTCACAGAAGATCAGGCAATCAACTTGATTCCTGTATTGGTCGAATTGGGCGTACCGATTATCACCCCGGCAACGGGCGATACGTTAATCGCTACAGACAACAGCGGTTTTGTCTTTCGCAGTCGTGCGTCTGACGGAGAACAGGGTCAAGCCCTTGCATCCTTCCTCATCGACCAGCTTGGGCTGACGGACATCGCAACCGCACAGCTAGACATCGCCAGCACCGCCAAACTGCTCAGTTTTGCAACCGCCGCATCCGTTCTGGGAATCTCGATCACGCCAGCAGTTTACATTGCCGACGAAAGCGAACTAGACAGCCGCGTCGATCAACTGCTGAGTGCAGACCCCGAAGCGATCATCGTCTATGGCGGGGCTTCTAGCGCGGGAGCGTTGTACACAGCACTGCAAGAAGGCGGTTGGGAAGGCTTGTTCGGTTATCCGAATGCGGCTGACCTGACGACTGCCCTACCCGCTGATGAGGTTGCAGGAGTCATTGGCGCTACCACATGGACATACACCTTCACCGACTCGTTGAGCGTCACTTTTGTCAACCAGTTTGTCCGCACCTATGGCAGCATTCCGCGAGAAATTGAAGCGGCGGGTTACGACTCGATTCGTCTGATTGCGGCGGCGCTGCTGCTCCCCGACGACTTACGTTCCAATCTACTAGCACTTCCCACAGTGCGCGGCGTGCAGGGTATCCTTAACCCCTCGTTATTGACGATGGGTGAAACCAGCAGCAATGTGGCGATCACACGGTTGAACGAATTTGGTGCGCCGGAAGTGATCGCCTTTTACCGTGATGGTTCGCCTATCATACCGGAAGAATCAATCCCGGTCATTAACCCGACAGCCACGCTAACGCCTGAACCGCTCGGCACTTTCATCACAATTTTGAGCGCACTGCAAAATGTACGCTCAGGCCCTAGCATGGATTATCCGGTGATAGGACAGTTACAACAGGGATCAATCGAGCCTGTCATCGGCAGAAGTATTGATGGCGAATGGGTTGTGATCGAATTCAACGGTGATCCGGGCTGGCTTGCAATTGATTTACTGTCGCTCACGGGTGATCTTGCGTCTATTCCGGTCATCGCGCCGCCCGTCGTGCCAACGCCTGTTATCACCGCAACGCCGATCCCCTCGGCAGTAGCAGATGTGATCATCCAATCGGCAGTGATTAACCCCGCGCCCATCATCAACGGGCAAGCATTCTCGATTGCGGTGACGGTTGCCAACATTGGCGCATCAACAACGGGGACGTTCACTGTCGCTGGTACACTTGCGCCAAGCAACCTATTTTTGAGCGGGCTAGTACCTGCGCTTGCGCCCGGTCAAACGCTCGTTGTCAACCTGTCGGGCATTCTAAACTCAAGCGGCACATTCACCTCATCGATCATCATCGACGCGAACAATCAGGTCAATGAAGGCAGCGTCGGGGAACAAAACAACATCTACAACATCACCTACACAGTAGATCGCCGCGTGCTGCGTCAGGCGTCACAAACGCTGAATCTGGGTGATACGCTGGACTTGGAAGGCAATGCCGCGCAAGGAGACATCAACTGGAACGCGGACGGCGATTTGGCGATTGATGGACTGTTCGGATCGCGTCTGGGTATCCTCAGCGGCATCGACATCAACGCCATCAACTACGATGCGATCAACCCGTCCATCGTGAACCGTGAAAGCATTCCGCGCACGGAATTGTTCTCTGGCACATTGATCGGCATCACGACAGCAGACGGAAATCGTGGTGTTATGCGTGTGGACTCAGTAACCGACACGCAAATTTCGCTGACGTTCAAGGTCTACAGCAACTCGTAACGTTTCCTATAGCCAAACCCCCTGATTTTTACTCCCCCTCTCCGCTCGGAGAGGGGGCTGGGGGGTGAGGTTGCTTTTCGGGGCTGGGGCTGGGGGGTGAGGTTGCTTTTCGGGAGTGGGTTTGATCAGTTCAACTGCACGTTGATAAACGTCGTGCGGTTGGGATACACATACACCAACTGCTGAAAACGCACGCGCCCATTGTCGCTCACTGTAATCGTATAGTAATCGGCTGGAATATCTCCCAGCGTGAAGTTTTCCCCGAACACATCATCCGAATTGACCGTCGTGTCGGCATAGCTCCACGCATAGCGGGTGATGCGCTCCGACTCTACCTTAAGCGTGACGCTGTAGAGGATATTTCCCGCCGAGTCAGTCACACGCCCAGCAAGCGTGCCATAACCCCCATAGGGGCGAATCCACAGTTCAGGGTTGCGCGTCGCATCGAAATTTTGCGGGTCGCCCACGCGCACCTCAAAATGCAGATGCGGACCCATCGCTACCCCTGTCCCGCCAACTGTGCCGATCTCCTGCCCCACCGTGACCGGTTGTCCGCTCTGCACCGCAATTCGATCCATATGCCCGTAGAGCGTGAACACCGTGCGTCCGTCCGGCGTCGTGATGTTGTGCTGGATCACGACAAGGTTGCCATAATAGTTATTGATAGGACCAAAACGATTGGTCAGGTCATCCCCTGCATAGTAGACCGTGCCATCTGCGACGGCAAACAACAACGTCCCGCGTGGGTTCACAAACTCGACCCCGTGATGTACCTGTAGGCGTCCGCCATTGGTCGCGCCATAGGGGTAATTGCGATCTGCCCAATTGTTCGCGCTGTCACTCACAGGTCGTCGGAACGGAATATGATCTGCGACCTGTACAGCGGGGTCGGCTGGCGGCGGAGTCCACGTCGGGCGCGGCGTTCCGCTCAATTCAGCTTCGGGACTCACGACGGATGTCACCAACACAAGCGGCGTGCTGGTCGGCGCGAGAGTCGGCGGGCGTGTATTCGTCGGGAACAGAGTCGGCGTGTGAGTCGCAGTAAAAGTGGGCGTATTCGTCGGCGTATCAGTGGGCGTCATCGGAACTGTTGGCGTGCGGCTTGGCAAAGGATGCGCTGTCGGCACAGCGGTGTTGACCTGTGCTGCGACCTGTATGGTAGACGGAAGGGTCGCCACAAAAGGCGTAACCACATCCATCGGTTGACACGCGCTCACGACAACGATGAGCAAAACTAAAATGGTCAGCTTACGAACCAATTGATCCTCATTTGAAGATATACGATCAGTGGGGGTTTAGATTTCCTCATCATCGACAAACGTCGGTGGTTTTGAGGGCGGACGCACGTCCGAAACACGCGGCACAATGCGAATAGACTTGAGTGCATCTTCATCGACTACCCGCCCATTATAGCGTGCGTACATCGCGGGGTTTTCGGGAGGGTCAACCGCGTAGCGCCAGCGACGATCACCGACTTCGCGCAGCACCGAACGACACTCTGAACAGCGTACTGTTGAGCGCGGGCGGGGAATACCGAACATGCGATCTGTGTGCGTTTCCACCGTCAAATGACCACGCCCGCAAACAGGACAGGTTTCGATCACAAAACCTTCTGCGTAGCGATCCTGAGCCGATAATCCGCGCCAGAAAAACCCGATGTAGACCAGAATACCGAGCAGCGCCAGCCCGCCGATCACTGCTTCGAGTGGGAGTCGTAGTCCGCCGCCAGTTTCATCGGGCGTTGGCGTTGGCGTGACCGCCCCGGAAGCTAACGCGACGGGCGTTTCTGTTTGGGTTGGCGGGAAGATTGGCAAAATTTCAAGCGTCGCACTTGGGATTAAATCTACCGTTGGGCTTAAGGTATTCGTCGGTGTCAACGTTGATGTTTCTGTCGGCAGCGGCACATCCGTTGACGTGGGGCGCGATGTGCGCGTGGCGCGTTCAGTAGCGGTATCCGTCGGAGTCGCCGTTGGTTCAACGGGCGTATTTGTTTCTGTTTCGGTTGGACGCGCCGTGTCAGTTTGTGTTGGGGGCGGCGTGTTGGTTTCTGTATCAGTGGGGCGTGATGTAGCTGTCAAGGTTGGGCGCGGCGTATTGCTCTCGGTGACTGTAGGACGCGCTGTATTCGTCTGTGTAGGACGTGGTGTATTAGATGACGTGTTTGTTGACGTGTTTGTTAGCGTGGCTGTAAGTGTATTTGTCGGGCGTTCCGTCGCTGTGTCCGTTGGGCGTGGCGTGTCCGTAGGAAGGTCTGTGTTCGTCGGGCGTGTTGTAGCCGTATCAACGGGTGTATTGCTAGGGCGTCGAGTCGGACTATCCGTCGGAACAATTAACACCGCTGATTCTTCGGTAGGGTTCTCTGTCGCTGTATTGCTTGGCGTATCCGTAGCTGTATTACTCGGCGTCGGGGTATGAGTCAGAGTCGGTGACGGCGTATCTGTCGCTGTATTGCT
>JBBQRJ010000008.1:0-28035 GCA_038214955.1 Aggregatilineales bacterium
AACTGCTCACAAAGTCGAAAGGGCGCGAGTCAATACGCGCACGGCACGCAGATATTCATCAAGATCAAGGTGTTCATCCGGCGTGTGATCGAGCGCCGAATCGCCCGCGCCATACGCGAGGATCGGGCAGTTCCAGATGCGCCCGACGATGTTCATATCCGACGTGCCAGTCTTGTGGACGAACGCGGGCTGACCGCCTTCTGCCCGAATTGCGCCGCGCATCACCCGACTGAGCGCCGAATCACGGGCGGCAACAAATGCGTGTTCCATGCCGTAAGCGCGGATCGTATGATCATCGCGCAACGTGTCGGCTAAAGCATGCGGATCAACGTCGGGCGGCAGACGAAAGCCAACGGTGGCGCTTGCCCACCCGTAGATGCCATCTCCGCCGCTCTGAATGCTCTGCAAGGTGGCGTCAAGGCGATTGTAAATGCCTGTGCGCCCTTCGTTGACTTGCGCCGCGTAATCGCGCACGCGCTCCCAGAAGGCGACGGCGTGTTCAGCGGGGGAGTCGGCTTGTCCGGCACTGTGCGCGAGTCCGCCTTCCCAACGCCAATCAATCAGCAAACGCCCTTTGTAACCTAACGTGAGGCGATCCCATGCGGACGGCTCCCCGATGATGCAGAAATCGGGTTGATAGACGCTGGCGGCGTAACGAGCGCCCTTGCTGGTGGGGCATTCTTCTTCCACCGCGCCGATCACGATCACGCGCAGATCGGCGGGGAGTTGCGCGAGTGATGCGGCGGCGGCGAACGCGCACAACGAGCCTTTTGCATCCACTGAACCGCGCCCGTAAAGCAAACGATCTTCGAGGCGCACGGGGAAATTGCCGCCAAACGTGTCGATGTGTCCTAAGAGGATCACTGTGCGCGAACCGTTCCCGATAATGCCGACGGCGTTCCCCGCCTCATCAATGAACGTTTGATCGTAGCCATGAGCCGCCATCCAACCGACCAAGTGGCGCACGGCGTCGGCTTCCTGATACGACGGGCTTGGGATGCTGACGAGATCGATCAAGAGGCGCTCGGAGTCGGAAACCTCACCCCTCGTCCCCCTCTCCGCTCGGAGAGGGGGAGAAAAGAAAGTGTCGTTAAGCCCCTCTCCATTGGGAGAGGGGTTGGGGGTGAGGCTAGTTTGTAACATCACGCAGCACCTCTAGCACGGTATCGGCTAAGTGATCCGCTTCGGCGTCGGTCAAGATGAGCGGGGGCAGCAGACGTAACACGGTCTTGCCCGCTACGAGCGCCAGTACTCCCCGTGCTTGCAACGCCTGAATCACAGGGGTGACGCGCCCGCGCAGCTCTAAGCCGATCATCATGCCGAGTCCGCGAATTTCGCGCACACTGGCGGGTTGATCCGCCCGCAAGCGTTCGAGTAAATGCTCACCGACTTGGGCGGCGCGTTCCGGCGCGTTCAACTCACGCAAGGCAGTCAGTGAGGCAATCGCGGCGGCACAGGCTAACGGATTGCCGCCGAAGGTGCTGCCGTGTGTCCCGCTTTCGATGGCGCGACCATTCCAAGCGACAGCGCCCATCGGCACACCACCCGCGATCCCCTTGCCAAGCGCGATCATATCCGGCTGAATGTCGGCGTGTTGGTAGCCGAACCAGCGCCCCGTGCGCCCTAGCCCCGTCTGGATTTCATCGACAATGAGCAGCGCCCCGCGTTGATCGCACAGGTCACGCAAGCCGCGCAAGAAATCAGGGTCGGCGGGGTAAACGCCGCCTTCCCCCTGTACCGCCTCGATGACAACAGCGGCGGTATCCCCCGTGATGGCGGTGGCGGCTTCTGTCAGGTTGTTATAGGGGATATGGGTCACGCCTTCGGGCGTCCAACCCTCGAACGGTTCACGGTAGGCGGGATTCCACGTCAAGCCGACTGCGCCCAACGTGCGCCCATGAAAGGATCGCTTGGCGGCGACAATGCCGCGCCGCCCTGTGAGCAAGCGGGCGATCTTCAACGCGCCTTCAATCGCTTCTGTGCCGCTGTTGCACAGGAAATAGCGTTCAAAGCCTGTGATCTCGTGGAGCAGGGCGTAGAGTTCGGCGCGGCGGTCATTGTAGAAAATCTCGGCGCTGGTGATCAACGTGGCGGCTTGCGCTTGAATTGCGCTGACGACGGCGGGGTGACTGTGACCCAACAGCGCCACGCCCATACCGCTGGTGGCGTCTAAGTAGGCGTTGCCCGCGTCGTCCCAGACGGTACTGCCCGCGCCGCGCACGAGCGTTAATGGACGCTTGGAGTACGCGCCGGAGGTATACTGATCTTCGATCTGGCTGGTCACGAGTTCAATTGTCACGAGCGAAATTCCGTTCCAGCGCCATTCAACGCTGCGCTGATCGGGAAATTCACACGCCCGTCCCCGATGATCACACGCGGGACGCCCGCCGCGAGTGCTTCCGCCGCGCCGATGACCTTGCGCTTCATGCGACCTTCCGCCCATGTCAGCGCGGAGTCGAGGTCACGCCCGTTCACCTGCGGGACAAAGCTGGATTCGTCGGGAAATTGGCGGTACAAGCCGCGTACCCCGCTGAGGATCAAGTATTCTGCCGCGCCGATGCTGCCCGCCAGCGCAGCACCCGCTCGATCCCCGTCTACGTTGAGGAAACCGTCTGCGCTGTTTGCCAAAGGCGGCACAACGGCGACTTCGCTCGCGCTCAAGGCGCTGAGGATCGGCGTGTTATCAACCCGCGAGATTGAGCCGCTGTAATCATCACGCACGATGCGAACGCGACCATCCACGACAGCACGAATGGCGTCCTTGCGTTCGCCCCACAACGGAACGTTAGCGCCGATCAAGCCGTGCGCGGCGATCCCCCGTGTGATCAGCGACTCGACCAATTGGCGATTCATGCGCTCTGCCGCTTCGACAAAGATTTCACGGGTGGCGGGGTCGGTGTAGCGCGAACTATGACCGCTCGGTGAGGTCAATGTGCGGACGGGCAACCCGCGTTCGGCGCACAGCGCGTCCATCATGGCGCTGACGCCATGCACCACCACGAGCGGACGCTGGCGGGCAATGCGGGCGATGTCCTCAGCACAGCGTTCGACATCAATGCCTTGCGCCCCGCCAACCTTCACGACGAGAATACCTGATCCCACCCTCGACCCCTGGATAAGGATACCTGACCCCACCCCCGACCCCTCCCCGAATTCAGGGAGGGGAGACAACATGATTTGTTCTGCTTGAGAATGTGTGCGATTCATGGGTAAATTCCTGTGAATTGTAAGCCTGTCGTTTCGTCGAACCCGTTCATCAGGTTCATGCACTGCACGGCAGAACCCGCCGCGCCCTTCATGAGATTGTCGAGTGCCGCGATCACGACTACATGACGCGGGTCGTTTTCATCGACGGCAAAGCCGACATCGCAATAATTCGTCCCGGCGACGATGCGCGGTTCGGGATAACGATGTAACCCGGTTGCGCTGCTCACCAGACGGATAAACGGTTCATCGCGGTAAGCGCCGCGATACAAACGCCATAAGTCCTTTTCGGCGTGCGGTTGGCTCAAATAAACGTGAGCCACCACATGCACGCCGCGTACCATTTCGATGGCAGTCACAGCGAAATCGACGCGAGTGCCTAAAATCATGTTGATCTCGGCGGTATGCCGATGACCGGTTGGCTTATACGTGCGAACCGCGCCGCTGCGGATCGGATGATGTGACCCGTCGTTGGGCTGGTTGCCCCCTTCGGATGACCCCACGCTCAACGAGGCGGACACGCGCTCGATCACCCCCGCACGGGCGAGGGGCAGTAACGCAAGGTTGATCGTCGTGGCGTTGCAGCCGACTCCACTGGCATACTTCGCGCCGCGTAGTTGTTCGCGTCGCACTTCGGGCAAGCCATACACGAACCGATCTAACCATGTGGGCGCGGGATGAGCTTCGCCGTACCAGCGTTGATACGCCGCGAGGTCGTTCAGACGAAAGTCAGCGGATAGGTCGATGATGGACGGGGCAAGCGCCGCGTAGCGATCAATTTCGCGGGCAGCGACTCCGTGCGGCAGCGCCAGAAACAGCAGATCACTCGGTTCGAGCGCGTCCGGGTGAGTAAAGGTCAGCTTGGTTGCGCCGCGCATGTTGGGGTGACGGGTGTAGACGTATTGCCCCGCGCTTTCGCGGCTGGTGATCTGCGTCACCTCAACGCACGGGTGAGCGTTCAGCAAGCGGAGCAGTTCGCCGCCTGTGTAGCCGCTTCCGCCGACAATGCCGACACGTAAGTTCATGCCGTCACCGCCTGTGCTTGCTGTAGGGCGTAGCGCACGACTTCATCAGCAATGTTGACGCCTGTGGGGGCGCTGCTGTTGCGGAATTCCATCGTGTGATTGATTTCATTGACGAGCAGAGCGCCGTCGGGAGTCTCGAACAGGTCAAGCGCGAGGACGCCGCCACCGACTGCCGCCGCTGCCTGCTGGCAAATGGCGTCAATTTCGGGGGTGATCGGGCAGTTGGACGCTTGTCCGCCCCTTGCCGTGTTGGTGATCCAGTGGGCAGAGGTGCGGTAAATGGCGCAGATGGTACGATCACCGACGACGAAAGCACGAATGTCCCGATCTGGCTTATTGACGTATTCCTGCACATAGTAAATGTGCTGCTGATAGTCGCCCAATGTCTCGCGGTGTTCGAGGATGGCTTCGGCGCTGTAGCGATCATTGACCCGTGCTAACAAACGTCCCCAAGAACCGGTAACGGGCTTGAGGACGGCGGGATAACCAAGCGATTCGATGCTGTTGATCGCTGTTTCGGGCGTGAAACTGAGCCGCGTTTGCGGCTGCGGGACGCCGTGCTGTGCGAGTACCAAACTGGTCATCAGCTTGTCGGCGCACACGACGGCGGTAGCGTAGCGATTGATGGTCGGGATGCCCCACGCATTCAAGATCGCGGCGGCGTACAGCCCGCGTGATGTGCTGACGCTGCGTTCCATCACCAGCGCGTATTGATTCCATGCGACCCCGTTGGGCGCAAACTGATCCGCGCCTTCGTTGATGTTGAAATGCAGGTCACGGTCAAGGAGGATGTCCGGTTCGACTCCCTGTGCCTGAAACGCGGCGATCAGCAGCTTTTCTTCGGGGCGAATGTGCGTGACGAGAAGTGCGATCCGCATTCTTATTCGCCCCAATCTTCTTCGACTTCGGGCGCGAGAGCGATCTCAACCGGGTTCAGGCTGAGAACTTCAAGGTCTGCGCCGCAGTCGGGACAGGCGATCAGTTCGTTTTGCATGGTATTCGCAGCTAACGCAATGTCAGCTTCACATTCAGGGCAAATTGATTGATACATGGTTTTTCCTCTAGTAAAACAGACAACAAAAAAGCCGCCCCGTAGGGCGGCTCGTTTCGACTTGTTTGATTGTGCGTACTCTCAAGAAAGCGAAAAATCCCTAACGGTATCGTTGGGTGATGTTTGCTTTTGCTTTTTTGGAGATGAGTACGTTTGACGAGATCATGATGATCCTAGTTTTTCTGCACACGGATAAGGATAGTGGCAGGTGGCGGATAAATCAATCATGCAATTGATACAAAATTGGATATACAAATGATACAAAATAGCCTCACCCTTGACCCCTACGCAAAGACGCCTCACCCCCGACCCCTCTCCCAAAAAGAGGAGAGGGGAGTAAAGATCACATTATGCGAGAAGGGGCAGCAGCGCCGTATAGATTTGATCGCACATGCGCTCAATGTACTGCTCAGGGTGATCTTGCGCGGCGATTGCCGCGTAGGGCAGCACGACGCCAGTCCAGCCTTCGGTGTGCCACTGCGCGGAATCGGGCAGGGTCGGCACGAGATTCGGTTTCATCGGATAAGCGTAGGCGTACAAATAGGGAAAGTCGATTCCTGTGCTGTAGGGTGCGAAACCGAAATTGATATGCGCTGCTTTTTCAGTTGCTTCTGATCCTGCAAAGATCAGTGTGGAGAGGTCGAAGTGTTCACCCCATACGACAGCGGGCGTTGTTTTGCCGTTGACCCGACTCGCCTTGAAGCGGGCTATGCCTGTGAAAATGCTGTAGAGTACGGTGTTGTAGGCTTGCGCGGCAGAAGGATCAACGGTGAGTGGGGCGGTATCGGTAATGTCGTCATGTTTATTGGCAATCGATGGTCTTTTGACTGCCAGCGCCACGATCATTTGATCGACAAGATCGCCGTCATTCGATAGAACGTGAGCAAGCTCACTTTTTCGCAGTTCCGCCAGAATTGCGCCGAATAGGGATCGCTGACTGTGACCGTTGATCGGGATTGCCGCTTGTGCGCTGTCCGGTTGGCGCACAATGACCACCTGATCGTCAAAATCGAGGATGATCTCTGATCCGCCGGGCAGGACATCACTCGACAACCCCTCAGCGACGACTCGCGTCCCCCATTCGATATAGTTGGGATCGTGGGGCAGCAAGTAGAAGCGGATCACGCTCAAGAGTTGATTGGCTTGATGCAAAGGGCGGAGCGCAACGCGAGGGTTCTCTAACGTAGGTAGCGGCATAATTACTCCGATGACCATGCGGTGCGGAAGTCGGCAAACAGGGTTAAGCCGCCGTCTACGAACAACGTTTGCCCCGTGATGTACGCCGCTTCGTCTGAACATAGAAACGCCGTGATCGCGCCCATTTCTTCGGACGTGGCGGCGCGTCCCATCGGAATATGTTCTTCGACCTGTGCGCGTTTGACCGGATCGTCTACCCATGCACGGTTGATCGGCGTGATGGTCGCGCCGGGAGCAATGCTGTTGACGCGCACACCGCGCCCTGCGTACTCTAGCGCCAGCGTCCGTGTGAGGTTTTGCATTCCGCCTTTGCTCACCGAATAGCTGAGGAAGCGCGGCTTGGGGATTTCTTGATGCACACTCGACACGTTGATGATCACGCCGGGTTTCTCTTTGCCCAGAAATTCGCGGATTGCCAGTTGAGCGCACATGAACGCGCCGCGCAGGTTCGTGCCGATCACGCGGTCAAAACTTTCGACGCTGATTTCTTCCGAGTCGCCGGGAATTTGAAAGCCCGCATTATTGATCAGAATATCCAGCGTGCCAAAAGCGGTCAACGTCTCGTCAAACATGCGTTTCACGTCTTCTTCTTTGGAAACGTCTGCTTGAACGAGCAGCGTTTTCGAGCCAAAGTCCTGAATGCAGGTGAGGCAGTCTGTCACCGATTGGTGGATCATTTCTTCGGTGTGCTGTGCTTCTTCTAAGCCTTTGCGATAGTTGATGGCGACATTTGCGCCTTCGCGTCCCAAGCGTGTTGCAATCGCCTGACCAATTCCCGAACTTCCCCCGGTGACTAGTACGTTTTTGCCGCGTAAGCCGATCATAGTGTTGTTCCCCTTGTTGTATGTAATCATGTTAGGTTGATGGTTTTGAAATGCAACCTCACCCCCCAACCCCCTCTCCGAAAAGCGAGAGGGGGAGAACGCAAAGCCCCTCTCCAGTTGGAGAGGGGTTAGGGGTGAGATGTTCTATTCCCCGCCGGACTGCTGAATCAACTTTGCGATCAGCCCCGTCCAGCCCGTTTGATGACTTGCGCCTAAGCCCGCGCCGTTATCCCCGTGAAAGTATTCGTGGAACAGCACATAATCGCGCCAGTGAGGATCATTCTGGAAGCGATCACTCCCGCCGTAGATCGGGCGTTTGCCCGTCGCTTCATCCCGTGTGAACAGGCGTGTTAGGCGGTGTGAGAGTTCGGTAGCCACTTCGCCCAATGTGACCAGGTTGCCCGACCCGGTGGGGCATTCCACGCGCAGATCGTCGCCGTAGTAGTGATGAAACTTTTGCAGCGACTCGATGATCAGGAAGTTGATCGGCATCCAAAGGGGTCCGCGCCAGTTGGAATTGCCGCCGAAGAAACCGCTCTGGGACTCGGCGGGTTCGTAGCGAATGGTGAATGTTTGCCCATCCACGTAGAACGTGTAGGGGTTTGCCTCGTGAACTTTAGAGATCGAGCGAATGCCATAATCCGAGAGAAATTCGCTCTCATCCAGCATGTAGCGCAGCACCGACACGAGTCGATCTTTATCCAAGAAGGAGATCAGCCGCCTTGTTCCCTTGCCACTGTCCATCATACTGGAGACGTTGACGCTCAGGTGAGCGCGGTTGTCCAAAAACCAGTGGACGCGGCGATCAAAGTCGGGCAGGTCGTTCAGCGTATCTGCATCAAGCGTTTCGACAGCGAGTAAACTCATCAAGCCAACGAGCGAACGCACTTTGAGACGATTTAGGCGACCATCGGGCATGTGAACGGCGTCGTAGAAGAAACCATCTTCATCGTCCCACAGCGAAATATCCTCGTCACTCATTGCCGTCACCGCATGACCGATATGCAGGAAGTGTTCAAAAAACTTGGTGGCAGAGTCTTGATAGATCGGTTCTTCTTTCGCCAGTTCGAGCGCGATTTTGAGCATGATCAAGCAGTAGAAGCCCATCCATGCTGTGCCGTCACTTTGATCGAGATGACCACCCGTCGGCAGCGGTTGGTTACGGTCAAAAATGCCGATGTTGTCCATGCCGAGGAAACCACCCTGAAAGACGTTGCGTCCATCTGCGTCTTTGCGGTTGACCCACCACGCAAAATTGAGCAGCAGCTTATGGAACATGCCTTCCAAAAAGGGGCGGTCTGGTTTGCCGGCTTGCTTGGCGTCGATTTTGTACACGCGCCATACTGCCCACGCATGGACAGGCGGGTTGACATCACCGAGCGCCCATTCGTAGGAGGGTATTTGACCATTCGCGTGCATGTACCATTCGCGGGTGAACACCTCAAGCTGACGCTTGGCGAAATCGGCATCGACCAGTGCGAGAGGGAGACAGTGAAACGCTAAATCCCACGAGGCGTACCACGGATATTCCCATTTGTCGGGCATGGAGATCACATCAAAATTGTTCAAGTGATTCCATTGCGAGTTGCGCCCCATTTTACGCGCTTTGGGTGGGGGTGGCGCTGCCGGATCGCCTTTTAGCCATTGTTCAATGTCGTAATAAAAAAGCTGTTTTGACCATAACATGCCCGCGAAGGCTTGACGCTGGACGTGGCGCACATCGTCCGAAAGTTCGGGATTCTGGACGGTGGCGTAAAACTCGTCGGCTTCGGTGATGCGCTGGCGGGTGATGGCGTCGAAGTCTGCGAACGGGTGATCGTGCGGCGTGTTGCTGAGACGTAATCGGATCACACGGGTTTCGCCAGCGCCGATGGTTGTATCGTAATGCAGGGCGCTTTTTGTCCCCGCCTCCGCCGGATTGATCGCCTCATGTTCGCCGTTGACGATATAGCGGTGAAACGCATCCTTGACATAGGGGGATGCGTTCGGGACATTGTACAAGCGGGCTTGATTGGATTCATTTTCGGTGAACAATGCTTCAGGCGAACCCTCAGCGTACAGATAATACGTTCCTGCTGTCGGGTGCTGCACGACGATACCGCCATCCATGCGCGTCAATAGCGGCTTGCCGGGAACGTCGTTCATGGGTCCCGCAGGGTAGCCCCAACTCCACGTATTGCGAAACCAGAGCGTTGGCAAAACGTGACACGCCGCCGCTTCTGCCCCGCGATTGATCACCGTGATCGTGATCAACATATCGTCGGTATCGGCTTTGGCGTATTCGACGAATACATCAAAGTAGCGATCCCCTTCAAACACGCCTGTGTCGAGCAGTTCATACTCGAAGGCGCTGAAATCGCGCCGCCGATTCTCTGCCCGAAGATCACCGTAGGGGAAAGCGGCGTGCGGGTACTTGTAGAGCATTTTCATGTAACTGTGAGTCGGGGTGCTGTCGATGTAGAAGTAGTATTCTTTCACGTCCTCGCCGTGATTGCCTTCCGAACCTGCCAGCCCGAATAAGCGTTCTTTGAGGATGGGGTCGCGTTCGTTCCACAGTGCCAGCGCGAAGCACAGGTATTGATTGCGATCACTGATGCCCGCGAGTCCATCTTCGTTCCAGCGATAGACGCGGCTTGGGGCGTGGTCATGGGGGAAGTAGTCCCACGCTTCACCGTTCGCGCTGTAATCTTCGCGTACCGTCCCCCATGCGCGTTCGCTGAGGTAGGGTCCCCAGTTTTTCCAGTTTGCTTGACGTGCGCGGTACTCCGCTAGGCGGCGATGCTCGGCTGTCATCGTAAATCCTCATAATTTCGATACATTGCATATCGTTGATTCTATGGCTTATGGATGATTCTATGCTTTCCAACTGCGGAATAGGCTGAGAAGTTCATCACGCGCTGGCGGCAAAATATCATCTTCGCGCAGCCGTTTTGTCAGGAGAATCGTTTTGTGCATTTGCTCAAGGTAGGCGGTACAGCCTTTGCATTCTGCCAGATGTGCGTCAAAACGGGCGCGTGTTTCTACATCTAACGCGCCTTCAAGGTAGTGGGTGACGAGTTCTACCAGTTCCTTACAGGTCAAGATCACAAGTTCCTTTTAATTCGGCACGCCTTGTCCCTACGAGAATGCTCAATCTGCGACTTAAGGGCTTCGCTGGAAATAGAGTTCGAGGGCATGGCGAACCCGACTCCGCGCCCGATGTAACAGCACACGTTGATTAGTCGGCGTGATCTGCAAAATGTTACAAATTTCATCCGTCGAAAAGTTTTCGATGTCGTGCAAACGGATCACCTCGCGCTGATGCGTCGGCAAGGCTGCAATCGCGCTGGCGATCACGCTGTTCACTTCCCCGGCGATGACATGCGCTTCCGGGTTGATGCCCCACGTTTGCGGCTTGGCGTTACTTTTCCAATGGTCTGCCCATTCGAGTTCGCTTTCGGGGCGAAAACGGGCAGCGGCGACGCTCGGTTCATCATCCAGTTCGCCTGAATCTTCAAGCGGTACATAACGATTTTCACGGACAGCGCGAGTTTTGGCGCGGTTGGTCAAAATGGTGAACAGCCATGTCTTGAGGCTTGAGCGCCCTTCAAAGCGATTCAAGCTGTGCAGCACGACGACCCATGTTTCCTGTGTGACTTCCTGCGCGATTTGCACATCTCCCACGTAAAGCGACGCGATCCGCACCATGTTCGCGTGATAGCGTTCGACAATCTGCGTAAAAGCCGACTCATCACCCGCACGTAAGGCGGCGACGAGATCATTTTCGTCGTGGGGCGAAAAATTGTGCATATCGAGTTATCCGCCGAAAGCTGCAATCCGTGTTTGATCGTAACGATGACCGTTTGAACTGTCAATCTACCTGATGTCGCGCATGATATTTGCGAAAGGGCTTGACTGTAGACCGAGTGGGTGTATGCTATTATAAGCGGACTATAGTCCACTTATGGAGGGTTTAACGTGACATTTGCTTTGCAGGAAACTCAAATTCAACCGGGATTCGCGCAAGCTGTCCCGTTTCAGCATTTTTCAGCCGATGAATTTCCGAGTATCAACCCGGTTCACTGGTTAAACTCGCATTTCGCCGTCGGTGGGTGGAGTCCGCTACAGCGCCTTAGCGGGATGCTCACAGCGCACATGACGCGGATCGCCCCGCAGAACGGGTTTTCGTGGCATCCCCATCGCGGGCTGGAAATCTATACATGGATGTTAGAAGGGCGCGTGTATCACGAGGACAGCACGGGCGGACGCGGCGTGCTGGAAACGGGCGATTTACAGCGCATGTTTTCGGGCGATTACATCGAACATCAAGAATTGAATCGGTTTGATGAACCTGCACGGGTTATTCAAATCTGGTTTATTGCAGATCGTCAGCATCGCGGTTTACCGCCCCATTATCAACAGTTGAAGCAGAGCGAACTCCCTGTCCGCAAGGTCGGTGATGCGAAAGTCTTTAGCTTAATCAGCGGCGATTCCCCAATGGAAGCGCATGTCAACGCACGGCTCACGGCGGCAGTGATCCCACAAAACGGCAGCACGACTATCGAAGCACCGCGCACAGGCGAAGACCTGTTTTTGTACGTGACGGATGGCGCTGGCGTCGTGAATTACGACGGGCAAGCGATTGCGCTGAAGCAGTATGATGTGATTCTGGCAACGCCTGACCTTGACGTGGCGACACTTCGGGCGAGTGCTGACGGCGACGTGGCGTTGATGTGCTTCTATCTGCCTACGTTTCTATAATTACCCTATTTTACCCCACCCCTGACCCCTCCCCGAATTCAGGGAGGGGAGCAAATAAAGCATTGGATGTTTAGCCTCTTTCTCTCGTCCAGCCCGCGCCGCGTACTACTTGACCCGGTTTTTCCCCCGTGTGATCGCCGTCGCTGATCACAGGCGTACCGTTGACTAGCACATGAATCATGCCTTGCGCGAATTGATGCGGCGCGGCGAATGTAGCGCGATCCTGAATTGTATCGGGGTCGAACATGACCACATCAGCAAAGTTACCCACTTTTAACGCGCCGCGCCGTTGAATCCGCAAGTTGTGCGCGGGAAGCGACGTTAACCGACGGATTGCCTTTTGAAGCGTGACCAGCTTGAGATCACGCACATAATGTCCCAACAGGCGGGCAAAATTGCCGTAAGCGCGGGGGTGTGGGTTAGACTTCAAGAATACGCCTTCGGGGGACATTGACTCGGCGTCGGAGCAAAAGCTCACCCAGGGGAGCGTCACCTGTTTGCGGATATTGTCTTCGGACATGGTGAAATACATCGTGAAAATGCGTCCGCCGTCCTCGATTAACAGGTCAAACGCGGTGTCGATAGCGGATGTGCCGCGAATCGCCGCGACTTCTGCCAGCGTCATTCCCGTGTAGGGCTTCAGCGTGTCGGTGGTGAAACCCGCCAGCAGCATTTTGTCGGGCGAATCGACTTCTTGCCACATGCTTTCCCATTCGGCGGTGGGATTCATGATCTCGTGCTTGATGCGTTCACGGGTTTCAGGGTCACGCAAGCGGGCTAACATCGCTTCGTCACCGCCTTCATGCGCCCACGCGGGCAGACCCGCATTCAAGCCCGTGCCACCTGCCGGATACAGGTACATATCAGCCGTGATACTCATGCCGTCTCGCTGCGCCTGTTCCACGCGCTGAATTACCTGATCCATTTTGTGCCAGTGGGATCGCCCCGACGCTTTCAGGTGATAGATTTCGGCGCGAATGTTCGCCTGTGCGGAAATGGTGATCAGTTCTTCGAGCGCCTCTAAAAAGCGGCTGCCCTCGCTGCGGAGATGCGAAATGTACATGCCTCCATGCTGGGCGACGACCTTTGCAATGGCGATCAGTTCGGCGGTGTCGGCATACGAGGCGGGCGGATAGATCAGCGCGGCAGATAAGCCAACCGCGCCTTCGCGCATGGCTTGACGTGCCAACACGCACATATGATCGAGTTCGGCGGGCGTGGGCGGGCGATCCTCATACCCCATTGCGTTAATTCGCAGCGTGGATGTGCCGACGAACGAGGCGATATTCGGGGATACGCCGCGCTTGACGAGATGGTCTAGGTATTCACCGAGGGTTGTCCATGCCGTCTCGTACTGAATATCCTTGTTGCCGAGGATTCCCCGTGTCCCCGCCGCTTTCATGGCGTCGTTGAGGGGTCCCATTGAGAAGCCTTCGCCCATCACTTCAAGCGTCACACCCTGCCGGATGTTACTTTGTGAGCGCCCATCCTCAATCAATGACTCGACTGCCCAACTCAGCATATTGATAAAACCGGGCGCGACTGCCAGCCCACCCGCGTCGATTTCACGCTTGCCGCGCAGCGTTCCCGCAGGTGCAAGCGCGGCGATCATTTGCCCGTCAATGCCAACATCCCCGATGGCAGGATCGCTACCGCTCCCATCGTAGATCGTGCCGCCGCGAATCACGAGATCATGCATAAGTCATCCTATCGTCAAAAGGCTGATTATGGTTCCAACCTGTGCTGAATCGCAAAGACTCGCGCTTGAAGGTTGGGTACAATACAGCAATTTAATGATAGGGATGTTTTTGCATGACCGTCTATTCACAACGTATAAGCCTACTGTGGTTGAAACCGACTCAAGAATCACCTGTCACAAGCTGGCAAGATGCCGCGCCCGATTTGGAACTTAGCGAGTGTCTAAAAAGCGACAATTCGCCATGTCACCGCCAGAGGCTCAAAGCCTCCGGCTACCCGAAAAGACCTGTAAGCCTGCTGAAGCAGGCTGTTCAGCCCCGTTCACGGGGCTTACTACCCCTTGCCGGATGCTTTAGCTTCCGGCTTATTAGACACCCTCTAACAGTCTGCTGCTGCTTAACGAGTCATTTTCCAGCACGAGCGCGGGGGAAAGTTTGTACTTAGCGCGGGATATTGTCCGCGTGATGCGGCGGCTTGGCACGCGGGCGATCTTCGCCACGCATTTGCACGATTTAGCGGCAGACTGCGAGAACATCAATGCGGAGACGCACGGTGACAGCCGCGTAGCGAGTCTCGTTTCGGTCATGATCAGCGAGGGTGAAACGACCAAGCGCAGTTACAAGATTATCCCTAGCGCCCCGATGGGGAAAAGCTATGCCCGTGAGATTGCCGCGCAGTACGGGATCAGCTACGAACAGTTGACCGCGACACTCAAAGCACGGAATCTGATTGAAGGCAGCGATTAAGAGGATCGAACGGACGCGCCGTTGCGCGTCCCTACGAAAGATCGGGTAGGGGCAATGTCCCCGCCCGTGTACGACGGGAGACCACATTGGGTCTCCCCTACAACGAAACCATCTTCAGTGAGACGAGATCACCCGGGTTGGGCGCTGCCTTGAAGCTGGCGCAGCAAGTCAGAGACGCCCGCCGCGCTTTCATGGTGAACCGCTACCGAGAACAGATGGCGTGGGTCAGGCGCAGAAGGCGCGAAATTCAACACGCCGCCGTAAACTTCAGCCAGCACCGCCGCGAGATCATCTTTCACGAGATCGAACGTTTCCGGTTTGTTGGGCAGGTTGAGACGGTCTGGAAAGCGAATCTCGATTTCGTCTGTGCGGAACTTCAAGCGCGGCGAAAACGATTCTTCGGCTTCCAGCATTTCTGCCGCCGCTAACGCCAGTTCAAATGAGGTGCGAAGCTGTGTTTGCAGGTTCGGTTCAAGCTGGCGTTTGCGCGTATACGTCAGCCCAAGCCGACCCTCACGGCTTTCAATGGCGTAATCGCTGGCGTGACCGATGAGGATGACGCCGGGACCCTCGAAGACGTGGCGGTAGTCTGCCACATCGATGATCAACTCTTTCAGCAGGGTTTGCTGAATCCAACGCTGGAAAACCGCGCCAAAATGGGCGACATCAACGGAGTCGGGATTCTCCAGATAGAACTTGATTTGTGTGCGAAACGGTTTCATGGACGATCCCTTAGCTAACGATGCTGCCGTTGACCCGCGCTTCGCACGAGTAGCAGGCTTCAATGAACAACTGTGATTCTTCAAGCAATCGCCGCGCCGCGTCAAAATCGACTTGCGTGGGCGGGTTCTCGTGCCGGTCAAACAGGTAGTGAGCAAACTTGCCGCCCGCAAACGGGTCGAAGAACTGCTTGGTGTCGTAGAACAGACGGCGGAATTCATCGACAATCTTGTTCGCGTCATCGCCTACGGTGATGTAGCGCGTGCGAACGAGGGCGCGTGCGCCGGACAGCATGGCGCGGTAAGCATAGTCGTCGGCTTTGACGTAATTGCCTTCATCGAGGATCACCAGCCCGTCAAAGTGGTTCGACTCGGCTTTGGCGATCTCCATCGAGAACAGCGAGACGACTTCACCAGCGCATTCGCCAATTCCAATGTCACCCAACGAGTATTCGCGGGTATCGCCCCAATCTGAATAGTACGAGGGGTCTTCGTCGTGGGTAGGCACTTTCATGAACGGTTCGAGGATGGCGCGGACTTCTTTCTTCCCCAAGCGGCTGATCCAATCTTGGAACGTCTCGCTGTCGATGCGTTCATTGGCGAAACGGTTGGTGATGGTTTCCAGCACTTCGGGGACGCGCTTTGAAGGCACCGCACCGCACGCTAACCCGTAGCTGCCCGCGTTATCTTTCCACTTGCCGCCCAACACGACCTGAAAGTGAGGCACAAGGTAGTTACCGGAACGGCGGCTGTTGCCGAAGAAGCCAATATCGGCGACGTGATGCTGACCGCACGAGTTAAAGCAGCCGCTGATCTTGATCTTGAGTTCCTTCACGGCATCGGGGAGCGTCGGCATTTTCTTCGTGAGTTGATCGCGCAGTTCGCCCGCCAACCCGCGTGAGGAAGCGATCCCCAATTTGCAGGTATCTGTGCCGGGGCAGCTTGTAATATCAACGATGGTATTGATGTTGGGTTCGGCAAGCCCGACGGCTTTCAATTCGGTGTAGAGGGCGGGCAGGTCGGCTTCGGAAACCCAACGCAGCACCATGTTTTGCTCAACCGTTGTGCGGACAAGATCGCCAGCATATTTACGAGCGATGTCTGCGAAGCTGAACATTTGCGTAGAGGTCAAATCGCCTAGCGGCAGGTTGACATAAACGACGACGTAATCATCTTGGCGTTGTTCGTAGATGTTGGTCTTGTACCACGCATCGAACCCGTCAGGGTGGGCTTGCCCGTTGAGCGAGAACGGTTTTCTGACAGGCGTCTCTTTGAACTTGGGAACGTCTTCAAGATAGTCTGTCCAACGGGGGTCAGGCGTCAGTAGAGCGCGTTCCTCGTAGACGAGGCGGCGGAATTCATCGATCCCTAGCTGTTCGACCAGAAATTTCATACGGGCGCGGTTACGATTTTTCTTTTCACCGAGACGAGCAAATACACGCGCCATCGCCTGACCAATGGGCAAAATTTCGTCTTCGGTCACGAAATCGCTCAACAGTTTGGCGGGCTGTGGAATGGTGCCGAGTCCGCCGCCGACGTAGACCGCAAATCCACGCTGCGTTTCGCCGTCCACCGTGCGAGTTTTCGCCAGTAAACCGAAATCGTGAATGTTGGTGAGTCCGCAAGCGTGCTGGGCGCAGCCGGAAAAGGCGGTTTTGAATTTGCGTCCAAAATCTTGCGTGTCGTCGTGACCGAGCAGGAAATATGCCATCGCTCTGGCGTAAGGGGTCACGTCAAAACTTTCATCGTGGCACACGCCCGCCAGCGGACACGCCGTGATGTTGCGGACGGTGTTGCCGCACGCCTCTTGCGACGTAATGCCGACTGCCGCTAAACGCCACATCAGGTCGGGCATGTCCTCGATATGGACAAAATGAAGCTGAAAATCTTGACGGGTGGTGACGTGCAAAATGCCGTCCGAATATTCGTCTGCGACTTCGGCGAGGACTTCCATTTGGGACGGGGTGACGCCGCCGAATGGAATTTTGATGCGAAGCATTCCGGGCGCGTCCCAGAACGTGCCGGGTCCTTTGGTGAGGTCGCCCGCCGGATACTTCAGCGTTTGCGTTTTTGTGCCATCAAACCGCTGACCATTATCATATCGCTGACCATAAATGCCCCAACGCAAGCGCGTTTCGGCAAACACTTTTTCATCCAGCTTATTCTGGCGTCTCAGTTCCATTTGCCCGGCGAAAGTATCTATTTCGCGGGCGCGTTCCTCAGGGACTTGTTCCTCTAAGGCGACCTTCCAACTTTCTTGCGTCATGCTTTGATTCCTTCTGAAGCCAACGATGTGATCCTGAACCTAGAATGAAAAAGCCGATCTCAGAGGATCGGCTTTTTATTTCGGAAACATGTTTCTCACCCGCACCAATGCCTCTAGGCAGTACCCGTGTTGAATAAGCACATGCGACAACAGAGTGCAGAACAATCGACGGCGAGAAATTGAACAAAAAGTGTCATAGGCAAAAAATTACCACACCCGTAGAGTTATGTCAATAAAACCGGGAAAACCAATTTAATTGATCACCTTACGCAATTTGCCCTCATCCTAAATCCTTCTCCCTCAGGGAGAAGGGCTTTCCAACACACGAACGCTTTTTCACCCCTCGCCCTGAGGGAGAGGGGCAGGGGGGTGAGGGCTGAAAACGATACTCGTGCGTAAGGTGAGTTAATTGTGTGCTTGTTGACAAACCATCCAATCAAAAATATGATAAAAATAGTTCTCGAACAAATTTTATTTGTTTTATAGAACGTGTTTTACTTGCACGAGCGTGCTGTTAAAGTGCAAATTATGTTGAGTATAATGACCGTCTGCTTTATCTTGAACCCATTCGTAGAGGATAAACTGTCTTGAACCAACTTTCACTGAACGGCTCTTGGAGTCTGTTCAAACGTGATGATCCGTCCCCCATTCCGGCGCAAGTGCCGGGGTGCGTCCATACCGATTTGCTGGCAAATGGCTTACTTGAAGACCCGATGTATCGGGATAACGAACTCAAACAGATGTGGATCGGGGAGACGGATTGGCGTTACAGCCGTTCGTTCGATGTTCCGGCGGACTTGCTGACGCATGACCGCGTGCTGCTGCGCTGTCACGGATTGGATACGCTGGCGACGATTCGCGTTAACGGGGTTGAGGTTGGGCGTGCTGACAATATGTTCCGCACATGGGAATTTGACGTGAAGGCGCAGTTACAGGCGGGGGAAAACGAAATCGAGGTGGATTTTGCCGCGCCGATGCCGTTTGCCCGCCAAATGGATGCCGAAAAAGGCAAAATGGCGGGGTGGGTCGAACCGATGCGAATCAACAGCGGCGCGTGGATTCGCAAAGAACCATGTAATTTTGGTTGGGATTGGGGTCCCAAGATGGTCACGAGCGGCATCTGGCGTTCGCTAGAGTTTATCACGCTTGATACGGCACGCCTCGCTGATGTGTTGATCACGCAGCAGCACGCCGACGGGGGGGTGACGCTCACGATCAAACTGAGCGCCGAGCGGCTCAACGCAAATTTGTTGATGGCGACGGTGCAAATCTCGAAGGGTGGCGCGATCACCGAGTCGGTACAACTTCAATTCGAGGGCGACACAGTAGAAACGTCGATTCACATTCCCAAGCCGGAATTGTGGTGGGTCAATAATCTGGGTGAGCAGCCGCTCTATGATGTAACGGTCACGCTGCACGATACACAAAACACAACCGTACTCGATACCGTGACAAAACGAATCGGTTTGCGGACGTTGACGCTGGAACGCCACGCTGATCAATGGGGCGAGTCATTTTATTTCGCCTGTAACGGCGTGCCGTTCTTCGCCAAAGGAGCAAACTGGATTCCGCTGAGTCCGTATCCGTGGCAGCCGAATCACGACCATTATCACCCGTTTGTTGAGGCGGCGGCAGACGCCAACATGAATATGCTGCGGGTGTGGGGCGGCGGCGTATACGAGGATGACACGTTTTACGCCCTGTGCGATGAATACGGGATCGCTGTGTGGCAAGATTTCATCTTCGCGTGCGGCACGTATCCGAGTTTTGACGCCGATTTTATGGCGAACGTCACCGCCGAAGCGCAAGACAACATCCGGCGCATACGTCACCATGCGTGTATGGCGCTGTGGTGTGGCAACAACGAAATTGAGCAGGGGATGCCCGACAGCCCCGGTTGGCAAGAGTCGATGAGTTGGGACGATTACAGCCGCCTGTTTGATCATCTGCTGGCAGACCTCGTGCATGAACTCGCGCCGCAAACCGCTTATTGGCCCGGCAGCCCACATACCCCGATTGGTGATCGCAGTAATCACCGTGATCCCGGCAGCGGCGATACGCATTTGTGGGATGTGTGGCACGGCAAAAAACCGTTTGAGTGGTATCACACCCGCGATGATCGTTTCGTGAGCGAGTTTGGTTTTCAGTCGTTTCCCGAACCGCAGGTCGTCGCGGAATTCACGCTGCCCGAAGATCGCAATATCACCAGTTATGTGATGGAACATCATCAGCGAAGCGGAATTGGCAACAGCACAATCATTCACTACTTGCTAGATTGGTATCGTCTGCCGACTTCATTTGAGGGAACGCTGTGGCTGAGTCAGATTTTGCAGGGTATGGCGATGAAATATGCTGTCGAACACTGGCGGCGTAACATGCCGCGCTCGATGGGCGCATTGTACTGGCAGTTGAACGACATGTGGCCCGCGCCAAGCTGGGCATCGCTGGACTGGAAAGGCAATTGGAAGGCGCTTCACTATATGGCGCGGCGCTTTTACACGCCGATCCTCGTGACGGGTGTCGCAGAGGTCGATGGCACAACCGTCGAGATTCACGCCACGAACGACCTGAGAACCGAGCAAACCGGAACGGTGACCTATACGATCACCGATGCGGCGGGAGCAACCCTCGAACAGGGTGATTTCGCGGTGACGATTCCGGCGGGGACGAGTTCGCTTGTGCGGACGCTTGATGTCAGCGCGTGGATCGAGTCGCATAGCTCGCGGGATGTGCTGGTGTGGGTTGAGCTAAACGTCAATGGTGCGCTGATCTCTGAGGATTTGGCGTTGTTCGCTCGCCCCAAGCACCTCGCGCTGGTTCAACCACAACTAACCAAAAGCGTTCGAGGTGGCGACGGTCAATTTGATGTGACGCTGAGGACGGATCACCCCGCGCTGTATGTGTGGCTTGAACTCCCCGGCACGAAGTTCTCTGACAATTTTGTGCATTTACGCCCCGGCGTGGAGAAAACGATCACCGTGACAGCGGCTGATGTCAGCGGACTCGTTGTGCGTTCGCTGGTCGATACCTACGAATAAGATAGCCCTCACCCCTCTCCCACACAAGCGGGGTTGAGGGGGCGACAGTTCCATTGCAGAGGCAGTGTAGGGATGCCCAACGGGGCGTCCGCTGTATCCTTTCAGACAAACGGACGTGCCGTTGCACGTCCCTACGAAAAACAGGTGTCACCCCCTCAGACACAAGCGGGCTGAGGGGTATCGCTACAGGTGGAATTTTCGGAAATATCAGCTTTGGGGACGGAGTTTCGTGTAGTTTGCAGCCAACTTGGTTCGCTTAGTCTCAACGACTTCGGCTGCAAAAAGTTTCGTTTGTGACCGTGTATGCTGCCCGATCCACTGATTCAAAACTTCTTTGCCTAACTCTGCTTCGAGCGTTTCATAGCGTTTAAGTCGCCTTGGATGCTCTTGGATGGCGACGAAAATATCTTCGATCACATCTTCGCCATAGGGGGTAGGAAGTTTTCGCAGAATCGCTTCAACAAGGTCTGCAACACCCTCTGTTTTGTTTGCCATGAGCCGACTCCTAAATCAGAATAAGTTTTAAATGGATGTGAGTTTTACCAGAAAGACGCCGTAAAGCCCCCGCCTTTAGGCGTGGGGAGTATGTCACAGGGCTTCTTTTGCAAGGTACTTGATCGCTTCGGCAACGCTATTCGAGAAATTGCCCGGCAGCCCAACCTTTGCAATTGCTTGTACGACGGCGGGATCTGTGTCCAAAAATAGCTCTCGGAAACGGTTCTCCAAGCCTAGTTCTTTGAATTGTGGCAATTCAATACGCTCGTCTACTAAAGCAATAAAGTGCGTGTGCCAGAACTGGCGGGCTTGTCCAAACAGCACGCTATAGTACGCCGAGTGTTCTCTTGACAACCGTTCTTCTTCTTCAATTTGCTGGCGAGTCTCCGTTTCAAATTGAGTCCATGCCTCAGTCGTGTCGAACGCTTCAACAAGCAGGGACATCGCTTGCTCTAGGATCACAATAATCAGACTGGCGTCTTCCCATATTGCATTATTAAATTCATAGGGGTCTGGGGCATATTGGGCAGCATACTGAATATGCAACAGTTCGTTGATGCATTCAGTCACATGTTCGTTTAATGCATGGCTGTAGGTTTCCCAAGACATTCCATAGTGCGACTCGTAAGTTGGAATGCCCTGCCCGGTGTATTCTTCTTTGAGCCAATCACCAAGCGTACTGTAAAGCGTTTTGAGAATCAAAGGATCAATATTTTGTTTTTTGGGTTCTCCTGAATGATCCCAAGATGGGTCATTATCATGATGAATGGTATAGCATGTGCCGTTCAAGACCCAACGTACAAAGCATGTTCCTGCCCACTCGATAATCTCATCACGCCACTGAGTCGAAACAACCAGTTCGGAATATCCTGCTGGCATGGCGATCACCCAGTCACCCTCGCCAAGCGTCGAGAGGAGGTTATGTTCCTTGAGTTTTGTAATGTCAATCGCCATCGCTGATCCCTAGCTAAATCTGCTGCGATTACACCTTCACGACGAAGATTTCTGTTTGAGGAGTCCCCAACCATTCGTTGCCGTTTTCGGTCACGAGGACATCTTCTTCGAGGGATACCAGCCCGTAACCGGGAACGTGGACGCCGAGTTCAAGTGTGAAGCAGTTGCCGACTTCGACAATGCCAAACGGGGTTTGACCGTAGCGTTCCCAGCGGGGTCCCAACAGCGTTGAGCCATCGTGGACGGTTCGCCCGATATGATGCCCGACGGCGTGTTGATATTCGGGGTATCCGGCGGCGACAATCGTTTGCCGTGCGGCGTCGTCTACGACTGCGCCCTGAACACCGGGTTTTAGCACCGCTGACGCTGCCATGATCGCCGCACGCACGCAGTCGAAGGCGTGCTGGACGGGCGCGGGGATGTGGGTTTCACCCTGCGGTTGGAGATACCACACGCGCTGAATATCAGAAATGTACTCGTTCAAGACGACGCCCTGATCGATGCGTACTGTTTGCCCTGCTTGCGTGACAAACTCACCGGAAGGAGACACATGCCCGACAGGGGAATCGGGTCCACAGGTGACGGTTGGGCAGTAGGCGGTATCCCATGAAGGGATCACGCCTTCTTTCGCGTATTCGGCGTGAACAAAACGGGCGATGTCGAGTTCGCTTAAGCCGGGTTTCAGATAAGCCGTGATGCGGTTAATGATGTCGTCGGTCAGTTTGACAGCGGCACGAATGCGGTCAACTTCGGCGGGGGTTTTGCGTCCGCGCAGCGAATTAAGGATCGCATCTGCCGAAATGAGTTCGTAGGGTTTGCCCTGCAAATAGCGCAGCAGCGTCAAATACATGCCGTGTGACAATCCGTCAGCGGCGGTGTCACTCTCCGAATAGTTGATCGCAATTTGCTTCGGGGCAAGCCGATCAATGACTTCGATCAGCGCGGGTTGAATGCTCTGGTCATACGAGATGGTTTCGTCCCATACGCCCATGCGCTGAAAATTGGCGATCTCGTAGCGTCCGGCAATGGCGACTTTATAGCCCGTGCGCGTGATAATCAGCGCGGTATGCCATGTCACATTGACGGGGGAAATAAGCGGTAGGGCGGGGTCGGCGTTATGCTCGGTTTCGCGCACAAACGTCAGCCACATATCAATGTTTTTTTCTTGCAGAATGCCTACCGCTTGCTTGATTTTTTCAAGTTGAATCGTAAAGTCCATCAGCGTAGCGACCTCGGATCAAAGGCATCACGCAGACCATCGCCCAAGAAATTGATTCCGAGCGTCGTCAACATGATAAATAAGGCAGGGAAGAACCAGTAATACCACAAGCCAATGTAACTGTTGGCTTCACCCATGATATTTCCCCACGTTGGGGTAGGGGCGCGTACACCCAAGCCCAAAAAGCCGAGATAGGCTTCGAGCAAAATGGCGGACGCTACGCCGAGCGTGGCTGAAACGATGATCGGCGCAAGGCAGTTGGGCAGCACATGACGAAAGATGATGCGGAGATTACCCGCACCAATCGAACGCGCCGAGGTGATGTATTCCTGTTCTTTGACCGACAGCACGACTGAACGCACAATTCGCGCAACACGCATCCAGCTTGTTAAGCCGATCACAAACACAATCACGATCATGGTGCTGCTGTAAGTACGCCCGAACAGCGTGAAGTCGGGGAACTGGGTCGGGTCGGAAAAGATTCGTAAGGCGATGAGGGCTAAGAACAACTGCGGAATACTCAGCATGGCTTCGGCGAGGCGCATGAGCAGTGAATCAACTGCGCCACCCATATACCCGCCTATCAGCCCGATCAATGTGCCGACGATCATCTGTACGATCACCGCCGTGACGCCCACGAACAAAGATACCTGTCCGCCGTAGACGGTGCGTGCCAGTAAATCGCGCCCGATCACGTCTGTACCGAAGGGGAGATCACCCGATGGATATTGAAGGGCGCGTGCTGGTTCGTTGTAGATTGAAGCGCGGACGGGTATGAGAATTGAACCGACAATAACGAACCCGAATACAAAGACCAGCAGTGCCGCGCCAACCAGCGCCATACGATGTCGTCTCAGCCGCGCCAGACTGCGCGACAGATTTGACGTGCCTTTCTCGTAGTTTTGCAGCTTAGGGACGGGTTGTGCAGCTTGGACATTTTTTACAGTAGCCATCGGCGTTATCTCGTCACAACACTAATAGCGAATACGGGGGTCAAACCACGTATACACAACATCCGTCAAAATTTGGAAAACGACCACCATCACGCACAGCAGCATTAAAATCGCCATCATAACGGGAACATCTGCGCGTTCAAAACTTTCGATAAACAGGCGTCCCATCCCAGGCCACGCGAAGATGCGCTCGGTCACGACTGCGCCAGCAAGCAAGAAGGGCAGGTCTAAACCGATCAGCGTAATCAGGGGGAGCGCCGCATTTTTGAGGGCGTGTTTACGCACAACGTTTGATTCCGACAGCCCTTTGGAATGCGCCGTGCGGACGTAATCTTGCCCCAAAACCTCAAGCATGGATGAGCGAATAAAGCGCACATATCCCGCCAGTTGAATGGCGACCAGACAGAAGACAGGCATCAGCATATGGACGATCAAATCAATCGTCGTGCCGTTGCCAGTCCCTCCAATGGGTAAGGCGGGTAAATCCCACCGCGAAAACTGTACCCCAAATATGTATATCGTCATCAAAGCGATGAAGAAGATAGGCATGGAATAAAAGAAAAATGACGCACCCGTAATAATATTATCCACTAAGGTATACTGTCGAGTGGCAGAATACACCCCAATTGCCAGTGCAAGCACCAGCGTAATTGTATAGGATGGAATCATCAATGTGAGCGTGGCGGGCAAACGTTCTTCAATGCGCGTCCATGCGGGTTTGCGCGTGACGAACGAAACACCTAAGTCACCGCGTAGAACGCCGCGCCGAGTCCCCGGTTGGATGTTTGAGCCATCGCCGTTCACATCGATCATTTGCCAGTCGTTACCGACCATCCACGTTACGTATTGCTCGAACATGGGACGGTCTAACCCCATTCGGCGGCGGATTTCTTCTCGCTGAGAGGCAGTAGGGCGTTGGCGCGATTCGGCAAAGACCGCCAGCGGATCACCGAGGGCGTTCGTGAACGCGAACAAAACAAAGCTGAGGATAAATAACAGCGGGAGGGCTTGCAAAATTCGCCGGAGAATGTATTGTGTCATGCGCGGGACTTTCCGTTGGCTCTAATAAAAAGCGAGGATGGGCATCGCTGCCCATCCTCACCTATACGGACACAGAAACTATTCTGCCAACTGCCAGTTTGCAATGGCGAACCACTGGTTGCCGACGCCTGACCCGATGACGGGGGCTTCTGCGAACCGGGTGGTGTTGTAAGCGTAGTTGTCACCACGCGGGAACAGCGTGATCACCGGAACGTTGTCGGTCATGATTTGTTGAATGGTGTACGCTGCATCCAAACGTTCTTCACCATCGAGCGAACTCAATGTGATGTCAGATGCCGCATCCATCTCTTCACTGCAAAAGCCGGTGAAGTTCTGACCACCCTGATTATCTTCGCCCGGAATCTGCGAGCAGTTCAACGATTCGTAGACGGTCACGTTAGCGGGGTTGGTCAACGCAGTGTTGTTGGCGTATTGAGCAATATCGTATTCGCCCACTGCGTTGATGCCGCTGTTTGCCCATGCACCGAAGAATTCCGACGCGGGGTAGGCTTCGAGGATGGTGCCAACGCCGACTTCGGCAAGCTGCTGCTGCACAACGGCTTGGATGTTATTACGCCAGTCCGCAGTGGTGGTGCCGTAGCGCAGAACGAGTTCAACGCCATCCAGATCACGTGTGCCATCGCCATTGCTGTCGACCCAACCCGCTTCATCGAGCAGGGCGTTCGCAGCATTGACATCGTGCTGAGTCACACCGAGATCGGGGTTTTCAAACGGCGAACCGCCGTAAATGCTGTCTGTCGGGCTAACCGTACCCGCCAACAATTCGTCAGAGATGGCTTGGCGGTCAAGCGCAAAACGAATCGCTTGGCGGACGCGCACATCTTGCAACGCGGGATGACCAGCGCGGGGTGTTGCTTCATCACGGATGTTCAGCCACAGGCTTTCGATGTAACCACCAAATACGGTTGTGATGGTGACGTTTTCAAAGGTGGAGACGCGGGCTTTATCGCCTTCGCTGACGTTCGGAACAAAGTCAAGCTGACCTGCTTGGAGTGCAGCGTACTGGGTTTCCGTATCGGGGAAGAAGCGGATCACAATACGCGGGATTCCAACTTCACCCATCGTATAGTTGGGGTTGGCATCAAACGTCATTTGTTCACCACGACGCCATTCCGTCAGCACATACGCGCCGCTGAACACGGTGGGGTCCTGGTTGGCATCAGCAAATTCGATGCTGCCTTCAGCTTCGTAGACGGGGCGGTAAATGTGCGCCGGCAGAATGGTGGACAAACCGGGTGCGCCTGCCAAGTCTTCGGGGAACGGCTTGGGCGAATTGAACGTCAGCGTGAACGTCGTTTCGTCAATCGCCTCGACACTTTCGAGGGCTTCGGCAATTGTCGAACCCTGGAGCATGTTGTTGGCGGGGTCTTCGATCATCTGGTAGGTGAACACCAGATCATCTGACGTAAGGGGCGTACCATCACTCCACATCAAGCCTTCTTTGAGGTGGATGGTGTAGGTCATGTAGTCTTCGCTGATTCCACCATTTTCGACTGACGGCACTTCTGCCGCGAGTACCGGGTAGGCTTCGAGCGCGTCGGTAATATCCCACAGGCTCGCCACCACAAGATCATTCGCCCATTGTGCGAACGCCATGCTGGTATAGAAACCGTTCAAGCTGTCTGGTTCTTGAGCAAAGCCTACTGTCAGGGTAGGCACATCCTGAGCGGCAACAGGGGCGAGCATCAACCCCAATACCAGCGTCAACAGGACTGCCGCGCTAACAAACTTGCGAAGGTGTTTCATACGCAGTTTTCTCCTTGAAAGAAAATACAATCATCGAGCGTAGTAAATTTATGCACGGATGTCTCTTTAGGTTCAGTTTTACTAGGTAGACTGTCCCTTTGTGTGCATCCACATGAAATTTTATTACATTGTTCCATGAGATTGCAAGTTTTCTGGTTAAATCAACTCAAATACGGGGTGATTTATCGTCGCGGTTTGATAAGCATCCCGAATTCGTGCGCCTCAAGCGGGCTTATATCAGCAACAGAGTCACGCGCAACCTTAGAAACAGGGGGCGATCTAGTGTATTCTACTACTGATGACCGCATCCTTTTGCGCGTCCATGTCGTCTTATCACTATCCGCTCGAACATTTCTTTAGTCCAAAGTGAGGTTTAACAATGACTGATCAGAATTCAGCAGGTGATGGCACAAAAGAGAACCCATGGAAGCTCAAGACGCCTCCCGGCACATCAGAATACACCCTCTATCGGGATGAGAGCCACGATCCGCCCATTCTCGTCTGTACCGTTGGCGCGACTGTGCTTTTTTACGATCTGCGCTGCATCAACGATTTGCATGAGATGCTCAAAACGAACGGCGATTGGGTCGAGTTGGGCAGCGCGGACGAGCAGAAACCTGCCAAAGAAGGCACAGTTGAGGCATGGGGACGTTCGCCAGAAAACCCCGTCGGTGGGTGGTACGGGTTGAAAAAAGGACTGCGCGGGCGCTTTGGCATGTACATTCCGCCGCTCATGGAAGTGTTAGGTTTAGCGGAAGTAGAACACAACGCACGCGGTAACCGGATGCGTGCTAAGTAATCCGGCGAGCGAGTTGATCCCTCCCCGAATTCAGTTGAGGACAGGACTCATTAACAAACGGTTGGTTTTTGCCACCAGAGGCTAAAGCCTCCGCCTACCCTAAAAGCCTGTAAGCCCTCTAAAGAGGGCTAAATAGCCCCGTTTACGGGGCTTACTTCCCGTAACCCGACCTTTTGAGGGTCGGGCGGCAAACTCAACACATCTCATTTATTGACTCACCTTACGCAGATCGTTATTTCTGACCCCACCCCCGACCCCTCCCCGAATTCGAGGAGGGGAGCAAGCAGACTCCTGTTTGC
>JBBQRJ010000009.1:0-27581 GCA_038214955.1 Aggregatilineales bacterium
ATTGAGTTTCTGTTTATCCGGGTAACGCTGATCGGTAGTCGTAGATAGTGGTTCAGGGATCGGGAAGTCGAGCCTATGTCTAGTGTAGGGAACTCTACCCCTCGGGTCCACATTCCCTTTTCCTAGATCATCTCTACGCTCATCCGAGTTCTCCAACACCGGGAACATGTAGTAGACATCCCCTCCCTATTCTTAACCACAAACTTGATCACAAACAGGGCGATCCCCGAATAAGCGGCGCACGTTTTGACCGTACCACATCCACTCACGGATATCCCCCGTAACGCCAAGTTTTGTTCCAACAATGGGCACTCCGACGGGGGGTGTTACCTCTTCTGTCAACTCAGTGGTCGATGTAGGCGTTGGCGTCGCGGTTGGTTCATGGGTGGAGTTAAATGTTTCCGTCAGTGTTGGTGATGCAGTGTCCGTTGCCGTTGAGGTGTCAGTTGGCGTTGGTGTCCATGTTGAGGTATCGGTTGGCGTCGCTGTCGGTAGTGTCCCTGTAGGGGTTGATGTTGGCGTCCAGCTCGGTGTCGCTGTCGGCAATGTCCCTGTAGGGGTTGACGTTGCGGTGTCAGTTGGAGGGTGCTGCGTCAGGGTAGCCGTCTCGGTCGCAGTTGGTTGATCAGTTGGTGGCGGTAGGTCGGTTGGCGGACTATCTGTCGGCACTTCTTGCGTGAACGTCGCTGTCGGCTGATCGGTGGGCGGACTGTCTGTCGGCACTTCTTGCGTGAACGTCGCCGTTGGCGGCGCATCCGTCCATGTTGGCGTGAACGTCGGCGGTGCTGACGTATTCGTACGCGACGCTGTGGGTTCATCGCTTGCGGTTCGACTCGGCGTCAACGACGCTGTGGGTTCGTCGGTTGCAGTTCGACTCGGTGTCGATGAAACTACCGGTTCGTCGCTGGCGGTTCGTGTAACCGTCGGTTGATCGGTCATCTCATTGGTTGCGGTGCGCGTCAAGCTTGGCGCTTGTGTTGACTCGTTCGTCGCAGACCGTACGATCGTCGGTGCTTGTTGGAGCGTAGCAGTACCTTCAGGACAACCACCATTCCTCAAAGTACCGGCTTCGTCAGGGCATTGATCTACCGAATTGAGAATGCCATCGCCATCGAGATCAAGTGCGAGTGTCGCTGTGCTGGTTGGACTCGGTCTGCGTGTCGATGTTGGCGGAGTCGGGCAGCCCTGTGTTTCTGGCGGCCCGCCTTCCAATGGACACAGATCGGCATCCCCCGCCAAGCCATCGCCGTCAATATCAGCGATAGGTGTTGCAGTCGGAAGAGGACAGCCATTGGTATCGATACTTCCCGCGACCTCCGGGCAAAGATCAACGCTGTCGATCACGCCGTCCCGATCTGTGTCCGGGCATCCGTTGGTCTCAGGTAAACCCGCTTCGTTTTCACACACATCCTGCGGATAGGGAACCGTATCGCTATCAATATCGAGGAACGGTGATAGGCATTGCAGGAGCGTTGTATCGCCCCCTGTAAACCGGATCGCGCTGTCATAATACTGTCGTGCTTCATCATAAGGCGCGGGAATGCTCTCCAAAAACTGCGACTGTGCGCTAATATCGAGTAGTAAACGGCTTCCGGGCGACATGGCTGTCAGGTCTTCACCGGGCAGTGTATAGGAACAAGCATTCGCTTGATTCGAGTAACAGGTGAACGCAACTTTATCGTGATCTTCAGCAATATCGGCATTGGCGGGAATTTGCCTCACGGCGAGGCATTCGCTGAGCGATTGAAACTCAACCTCTCGGTTCTGAAGCGGTCGAACCTCAACCCCACCATTTTGAAAATCGCCCGTGTTGGCGAAGAAATCACCTGCCGGATAAAGCACGACACTGGCGTTTTCGTTCCCCTCAGTATTGTCGATCCGGGGGAGTTCTAGCAGCGTTCCGCTTTCCGCAAATAGATTGAGCGGGTTGATCAAACGCCCTTCGCTCGCGTCGCTTTGCCCTTCAATCACCATCTGGTTGTCATCAGGTGAGAAGATCACGCTCCGCACAAAAATTGGGGCGGCTTGATTACTCAAGAAATATTGGATTCCGGCTTGATCAGCCGCGATTGCTGTCGGGCGAAGAGTCGGTGTGAAGGTTGGCGAAGGGGATGGCGTAAGCGTTAGCGTAGCCGTTGGCGTGTGTGTCGCAGAAAGGTTCAACACAATTTCTTGAAATTCCATTTGTGTTGCCAAGAAGATGTTATTGCGTGCTTCGGTTGTCGTAAGTTGATAGATGAAAAAACCGATCAGTATGAGGACAACCAGCAGTGATAGGCTCAAGCCCGTCCGCTGCCGCCCCGATAAAGATGCGCCCATGATGACGGCACGGCGGCGAGGCGAAGGGACAAAGACCAACGAAATGGCGGTGTTGTCCTGCGGACTGTGCGCCGCCGCATATCCCATAATCGCCTGTCCAGCATGTTCCACTTTATCGTCAAGCGAATAGCGAAGGAATTCTTCTTCAATGGCATAGCGATTGCCATTGGGCTGGACGGAAAACAGTCCATCCGACGAGACAAGAACCGAGTCGCCTTCCTTCAGCGAGAGACCTTGTTGTCCGAGTCGGAACGCGCGTCTGCTGCTGACAAATTCTTTGCCGCGCTCCGCGTAGAAGCCAATATCAACCTGAACTTCTGCATTAACGCCGATTGCGCGGGTGACAAACTCGGTGTTCGGTAATTTCTCTGCTTCTTCAGGCGACATTTGCCCCGCAAAGATGTACTCGTTTCCGAGGGTATGATCAATGTTTAATCGAACCAAGCGACCATCGCGCAGCAAATAGATGCGGCTGTTGCCGACACTGGCGATATACAGGCGACCATGTGCCGAACCATCGTTTAGATGGACGACAGTGAGGGCGAGCGTTGTCGTCCCTGTACCGCGTAGTTCGCTGTAGACGACACGATTTGCCTGTTCAACTGCATTGACGAGCAATTTGGGAATACTCGTGCCAGTGCTGATCTTCAAGTGATCCATAATGGCGCGTGCCGTCAGACGTGCCGCCTTTTCTCCGGCATCGCCCCCGCCTGCGCCATCGCAAACCATAGCAAGCTGAAGTTTTAAGCCGCCTGCGGTTGTGATCTGCGCGTCAACAGCGTAGTCTTCCAACCGTTCGCGTGTAGCAATGTCTCGTTCAGAAAATGCAGTAATCTCTGCCATGTTGTCTCAAATTAAGCAAGTGAACTTAGACCAGTAACGTTTTTCCCGTAGTACCCGAACGACCTTTAAAGAGGACTGTAGTCATCGCTAACTTCTTCCTCATCATCAACGTATCGAATACCGAGTAATGGACGGAAAAGATGTTCTGACCCTGTCACTTGCGACTGCTGTGTCTGGGTGGCAGTTGCCTGCCGTGAACGATTCGTATTAACAATCGTTGTGGGATCCCATAATTCTACGATGATGTTCTGAGTAATGCTAACTTCCGACCCGATAGGGACAATCACATCACGTTCAATCGGGATGCGCTCCCCGTTTACAAAGACTCCGTTTTTTGCCTTCAAATCACGAATAGCGAATCTGCCGTTGCGGTGGATGAGCATACAGTGACGCGGGCTGATGTAAGGCTCGGCGATAACATAATCGCAGTTGTCTGTCACGCTTCGTCCAATAACAAATTCCTCTCGCGTAATGGGTATTTCCGTTTGATTCAACCCCTTCACGACAATCAGGCGTCCGTAAAGCTTGTTTTCGACCGGAACGGAAGTAGCAGGGAGTGCAGGAGCAGGATTAACGGCTGTACCTTGCGAAGTCGGCTGTCCGGCGTCTGTATCCATATCTTGTCCATAACCGGGGATCGTCCGCTGCCGTCGCGCACGGCGCAGCGTGATCAGCATCATCAGGATGATCACCACCAGAAACAGGATGATACCGGAGAACAGGTACACGACAGGAGTATCGTTGACGCTTGGCAGGCTTTGCGTAACCGTGACCACAGGCTGAGGTTCAGCCGTGATCGTCGGTGAAGGGGCAGGCGTGACGGTTGGCGGAATCGTCGGTACAGGGGTGAGCGTAGGCAGTGCTGGCAAAGCGCCAACGGTCACGCGCCCTTCGCGCTCTACCGTACCAACCAACCCTAATTCATCAGTAACCGTGACCACGAGACGGAACGGCGTCACAGTATCCGGTAAGGTAAAGCCTTCCAGTGATAAATTGACATCGAAATAGCCTAACGGATCGATGTCGGGATCAAGGTCAAGCGCGGATTGTAGGACTTCATCATCCGCCGCATTGATGATTTCCACCCGTACACTTTGAACATCACGGGAAACATCATCGGGAAACAAAACACGCGCATTGAGCTGATATGCTGACGTATCAAAAACGATCTCATCCGCTGCATAACGCGGGATACGCCGCAAATTAAGGCTGTCCGACGCTAATTCAACCTGTGGGGGAGCAAACGTCCGCTGATACGTGAAATTGGCGCTGATCTGCTGATCCGCCTCAAGCTGCAAGTTGAGCGTGACTTCCGGTTCAGCATTCAAGTCACGCCGCAGCGGATGATAGCTCAACGTGTAGACCGTTCGACTGCTGTCGAGCGCATCGTAGGCGAGTTCCAATGTACTTAAAGCGTTGATGGTGTCATCGGTCTGGACGAAACGCCCGCCGAGATTGTTGACGAATACGCCGCCGCCGTTTTCCGTGAAGGCACGCAGTTGTGCAGTTGAATCGTCCCGAAAACGGTGTGCCTGAATGACGTGCAGCGGCACATCGAGCGCGGCGAAACCACTCGCCATTGCCGGATCATCTGCTGCTAGAACATAAGACCCAACAAGCATGGCTTGAAATGCCCGCGCCGGATTTTCGGCAAGTTCCGCACGTACACGATCAACCGCTATCGTGACCATAGGGGCAATCGGGGAATACAAGCTAGACGCCGTCAAGCCATCAATCAGACTGCGAATAGCCGCCTGATCCTCAGGCTCAAACGTTTCTAAGAGGTTGTCACCAAAAACGAAAAAGATGATCTCGTCGCCTGAGCGGTAGTAAGTATCAAAATAGGCTCTCAGCGTCGAACGAATCAGATCAACGTCTGAAGCGTAACCGAGATTCACCATCACGACCATTGCCATGGACGCGCTCGGTTCACTGCTGACTAGCACTTGGTCAGTCGCCTCATTGAGTCTGAAATTCGCTGCCGTCAAAAGATCATAACGTTGCAAGCCCGCACCGCGCACGATCATTTGCAGAATGACCTGATCGTTTACGACGGCGGGGGGCGCAAGGAAGATAAGACTGCCGCTGTCTTGAGCGTGGACAGATGCAGCACTGATCACGCAAATGAACAGAAGTAAAAGCAAGAGCTTGCGACGGACGGGTATAAAGCGCGTGGTATTCATTGTTATGACAGCCATAAACTACTGCCCACCCGGATTAGGAAAAGCGTTGCCGGACGTACCGGGGACGGCACTAGGCGGCGGGGGTTCGAGGTAAAAGTTTCCATTTTCACCTTCTGCCGTCCAGCCGACCAATCCGCCATAGTTGATCTGCCACCAGCGAAGCTGATCGGCTGTGTCGCACTGAGGACCCCCGACGACAAGGAAACCTGATCCCGGACGCATGAGTGCGACGACTTGTCCATCCTTACTGGGGTTAGCGCGGACACGGTTCGGCACGCCGCCTTGCGAAACGATAGCTTGCATCCCTACCGCCATGCGTGATGGAGCGGGCGATCCCGAACAAATGTCGCCTGATGTGCCGACAAGCGTCGGAAAAGGCGTGATGGTTGCGGTGGGCAGCCGCATTGGAGCAATATCGTCGTTGTCGGGTACGCCATCGCCATCGGTGTCCCGGTTTAGAGGATCAGTTCCGAGATCAATTTCTTCGCCATCTGATAGGCTGTCGCCATCCGTATCCCTATTGAGCGGATTGGTCAGCCACACACGCACTTCTTCACCATCCGGCAATCCATCCTCGTCAGTGTCGGCTAGGGTAGAAAAGGTTTCTAGCGTCGCTTCGCGCCCGTTTGTCAGTCCATCGCCGTCACTATCGCCCAGTGCGATGGCGGTTGCTGTTGCCGCCACATCGGTAGCCGAAACCAATGCGACTTGAGTCTGGTTTTGAGCGTTCAACTGGGTAAGCTGCGTGTAACCGAAGATTGCCACTGCCGCGATGATGAGGATGAGCAGCAGGCAGCCGCCAAGCAACCAACCGGGAATCAGCGAGGAAACAACGACTTCCCCCGCCGCTGACTGCGTTCCGCCATAGGCTTCGGCGGGCGTTGGAATAACGTTGAGTTCAAAGGGATACGCTTTAGGTGCGCCCAGCAAATGCCGTCGCTTCGAGATGACCCGTACCGAAAAAACCTCATTTTGTCCGGGTGCAAGCGTGTACTGCTTCGCGTTCAGGTCAAACCTCAGAACCTGCTCACGGTCACGTGCCTGAAGCGTATATTTTCCGAAGGTATTCGCGCTGTTATTGATATTGACCTGCACATGTTTACCCGACCTAATCCGTTCCGGTTCCATGTCGATGACATAGCTGTAAAAAGGCTGGATACTCAGCGATCCTTGTACGGAAGGTGAAATGAGTCCTTGAGCGCGTGCGCTCACCCGAACCTCAAACGCATGTTCACCCGCTGTACTCGTGCTGTTCATCGGCGGGTGAAAAGTCACAGACGTTGTGTTACGACTGTTAGGTAACAGAAAGAGCGGCTCGACTGGCGCACTTGCCCACGAGGGCGGAAGACCGATCAAATCGACACGAAAATGATCGACTACATCACCCCGATTCACTACCTCAATCGGCAAGGCTACGGTGGTTCCAGGAGTCACCTGTAAATGGGGCTGCTCAATATTGACCTGAATTTTCTCTGGAATCAGCGGTGGATATGCCCGGATCGGTTCGGGTTCTGGCAGCGTTGGCGTGACCGGCGCTGACTTTTCCAAGACCGTCACAGGGGGTTCGATCCGAATCCAATATCCACCGATACGCACCGTATCAACGGGATCCCAGATTTCAGCAATCCCGTGAATGAGGCGATAGTTTCCTAGATATGTGCCATTTTTTGATCCCAGATCAATGATCCGGTAAACGCCGCCAAGCCCGACTTCGATTCGTACATGCTGGCGAGATACCCGCTGATCTTCAAGGAGAATATCCTGTCCATCGCCGCGCCCGATGGTGAGTACATTGCGATCTAATGGGATAGATCGAGTCGGCAAGGTGTCGCTGTAGAAGAGCAGCACGGCGCGTTCAGGGTGCAGACTCGGCGCACGCGTGGGCTGAGGCATTTCCGCCGCGACGGGGGCAGACATCACCACCGTAATCGCGTTGTCTACCTGTAATATGCTGTTGTTTTTCGCGCCCTCAAGTGCTGCCCCAATATCTGTCCGTTGCAGTGCGCGTGCAATTTCAATCGCGGTCTGGAAACGATTATTCGGGTTTTTCTCCAGCATCTTGAGAATAAGTATCTCAATTTCTTCAGGAATGTCTCCACGTGTATTGCGCGGCAGCGGAATTGGCTCACGAGCGTGCATTCGGATGGCTTCCGAAATGGAGCGCGGTTGATATGGCGGAGCGCCGACTAACATTTCGTAAAAGACAACGCCCATTTCGTAGATGTCGCTGCGGGTGTCTACACGCTCACCGAGGCATTGTTCTGGTGAGGCGTAGGGATAATTCATATCGTGTTTGTCGGATACGTAAATTTCGCCGTTGTCCGCCAACTGAGCAACGGTGAAATCAGTGAGCACAGGGACATACCGAACGATGGGTCCGATGATAGGTGTTGAGCGCAGCACAATGTTGTTCGGCGAAAGGGCGCGGTGAATCATGCCTTGCTGATGAGCGTAATTGATTCCCTCGGCAAGTTGAATCATAAGCGAGGCGGCTTCAGAAACACTCATCTGTTTGTTCGAGGCTTTAAGCTGGTTTAAATAGGCGCGAATAGTGTTGCCCTGCACCAGTTCGACCACCATGAACAGCTCATTGTCCACGTTGTCGTAAGAAAATATCCGCACGACATTCGGATGCTCTAGCCGACTCAGCATCCGCGCATCCTGTAGAAAACGCTGCTTGTAAATTTCTTCTGCCGCTAAGTTCGGGTGCATGATATTAAGGGCAACTTCGCGGTTCAACGGCAATTCAGTTGCCTTATAGACTGAACTCATATCGTTTTGCCCGATAAAGCGGTCTATGCGGAAATTTTTAATGCGCTTGCCCACCAATCGCCGCGAATCGTTCCCCCCGCCTATCGAGATGGGTTCAAGGATGCGATTTCCAGCCTCAAATTTGACCCAGTAGTTTCCCAGTCGGACAATTTCGTCTCTATCCCACAAAACATCGGTTTGCGGTACGAGCAGCGTATCGCCAACCCACGTTCCGTTAGTAGAACCGCGATCCATAATCAGGATACTGCCATCGGGTCGTAACTCAATCTGGGCGTGGGTTCGGGAGACTCGCTTGCCGTCAAGCTGAATATCTTGATCCTCTCCGCGCCCAATCGTCAGGTGTTCCGACGACAGCTTGATGACCTGCATTGGATAATCTTCGCTGAAAAACACAAGTCGGTCGTTGGACTGGAGATCGACAGTCAAGGGGGGTGGGGAGTAAACAGGCATCGCTTCGTCAAGCGGCTTGATCATGACGACCGTTGAGTTCGGGTCGTCCTCAACTTCATCCCCGCTCAATGTGGGAATAGTTCCCATCAGCGAGATCGGAACTACTCGTTTCAGTTCGTACTGCATCCAGTAATCGCCAATGCGGATGCTCTTTTCCGGCTCAAGACGAGTCGTCGCCCCGGCAACCAGACGTTTACCATCGATCCAGACGCCGTTTTTTGAGCCTCTGTCCCGAAGATAATATTTGCCGTCGATAGCGTGTTCTACAGATGCATGGGCGCGGGAAATGTCTCGCCCTTCCAGCACAATGTTCGCTTTGCTCGAACGCCCGATTTCTAACCGATCACGATCAAGTTTGAGCGTGAGTAGGGGGCGATTTTCGCTGAATAGAATCAGCCGATCAAAGCCCATTTGATCAGGGGGAATCTGAGGCGGCGTGTGCCTTGGCGGATCAGTTCGAGCGATCAGCGCTCTCACATCCGTGACCATTGAATCACCGTCATCAGGCATTGGTTCGACAGGAAGTGAGTCGGGGAACTCAGTGGCGATGGGTTCGTCTGCTTGTGGCACTATCGACGGACTCAATGTTTCCGTAGGGAGTGCTTTGAGTTCTAGCTGCATCCAGTAATCTCCCAAACGCACGATGGCGTTGGGATTGAGCAAGACAGGGATTCTCGCTTCGAGACGTGTTTCGTTGACCCAAATTCCATTGGTCGAATGACAGTCAAGAATATAATACCTGCCGTTCGGCTTGCGCTCGACCTGCGCGTGAAAGCGCGAGGCTTTGCCCCCCCGAAGCACGATGTCACTGTTTGGATCGCGCCCGATAACAATGTCAGTTTGTGAGATGTTAAAGACAAACGAAGGTTGTTCCGGACTGTAAAACACCAACCGATCATGTTCTGTATCATCTGCCGGAACCGCGTACCCATTCGGCAGTGCCATAGACAGCGGCATCGGCATAATCGCTGTCGCAATGTCGGTAGGAATGCGATCATCCGACGAGTTGAATACCGCGGCGATGGACGGTGGCGGAGTCGTAGCAACCTCAGATACGCGCGGCGCTAGAATAGGACGCAGCAGCGCTTGCAGGTCACGAGCCACGTCATTCGCCGTTGCGTAGCGAAGCTGCGGGTCTTTGTTTAAACACCGTAGAACAATCTGTTCCAGATCGACAGGATAGCCAGTACGCAGCACCGAGGGGAGCGGAAGCGGTTCGCGCCCATGCATCCGTGCCGCTTCGGCAATCGACTTCGGATTATAGGGCAGTCTGCCTACCGACAGCTCAAACAGCATGATACCCAGCGAATAGATGTCGCTGCGCTGGTCAACCTTCTCTGCGAGGCACTGTTCCGGTGACATATACGGGTACGTGCCAACAGGCTGTTGATCAGTGATTTCACTGGCGGTGCTGGCGGTGAGTTTCGCTAAACCGAAATCGGTCAGGATGGGGCGATAACTGAGGCGAGGCGCACCACTTTCGGGTTTGAGCAGCACATTATCCGGTTTGATGTCGCGGTGGATCATGCCTTCCGAATGCGCGTAATCTAGCGCCTCTGCCAGTTGGCGCACCACCTCAATCGCTTCAGGATAGTCGATAAAGCGCGACTCCTCGTTCAGCCGCTTGACGTACTGCCTCAGAGTGCCACCGGGAATCAATTCCATGACGAGGAAAAGATCACCGCTGAGATTGTTGAATGTCAGTACGCGAATGATATTCGGATGATCGAGACGTGCCGATGAACGCGCTTCCTGCAAAAATCGCTGCTGGAAAGTGCCATGCGCGGCAAGATGAGGATGCATGATCTTAATGGCAACCTGACGTTGTAACCGCAGATCAGTTGCTCTATAGACCGCTGCCATTCCGCCCTGACCCAGCATCAGGTCAATGCGATAATGCTCAATCGTGCGTCCAATCATCCCATTACGCATAGGTTATTTGCTGCCCTTTTTCGTGCGACTGACCGCATTCTGCTGAATCGTGTGTGTCAGCTCATGGGCTAAAAGCCGCTTGCCATCGGTGGTGTTTGGTTGATATTCGCCTTCACGAAAGAACACATCTGTGCCTGTTGTGAACGCACGTGCGCCAACGGAAGAATTTAACCTGTCGGACTCGCTGTCCGTGTGAACACGTACACCGCTGAAATCCGCACCAAATGCCCCTTCCATCGAACGCTGAATATCTGCTGGCATCGCTTGACCTTTGCCACGCTGAGAGTCGATTGCTTGTTCGATGTTGGCATCGACATCGAAACTACCAGCCAGCGACTCAGGGGCTTCCTGACGTTCGAGTTCCTCATCACCCTCACGCTGGACGACGCTCAGGTCAGCTTTGCGTTCGAGTTCCTCATCACCCTCACGCTGGATTCCATTCATGCGTTGAACAACTTGATCCGCCACAGTATCGGCTTCATGCTCGGAGGCATTGTCCGCCGAGGTCACGGTGAGTTTTGCCTGCACAACAGTTCCTGCTGGCAGCTTTGTGCTGCCTTGAGACATCAAGCGCTGAACCGCCTGATTACCGATCAACCCTTGCAGTCTTAGCGTTGGGTTTTCTTGCGTCGGGCTGGCAGGTTTTTCCGTCTTTTGGGGCGGTTTTGGCTGCATCCGGCGCGTGTCTTGATGGTGTTCTGCCATTTTTAAAATCCCCTTTCAAGTACACTTCTAAGTCAGTTCAAGCATATATGAGGCGAACGCGGGGCGCTGTGAGTTAATCAGACGATCTGCAACCTCTGCGCCTAGTTTGGACTTCGACTGACTGAGGGGCAACCTGACGATGAAATGGCAGGGTACCGTCTCAATGATCTCTGGTGTCACTTCAAAATAGAGTTCCAACAAACGCTGCAACCCTAACCGTGTACCCCGACGTAAGAATAACCAACCCAACTGGCGAACAATTTCGCGCTGACGTGCAATGGGAAGTTCCGGCAGCAGCACCAAGTCGAACCAACTCGTCATCCATGCGAGCCATTCCTGCGGCGCGGTTTCCGGCGAAAGATAAAAATCAAAGTTATCGATCATCCAGATAATCGGGTTCATGATCGACTCGAAGATGAGCAGAAAGCGCCCTAGAAACTCATCATCGGAGTAAACAGCCGGTAGATATTGCAGCCAAGTGCTTTGATCGTAAGGAATGCCGGGAACATAGCCGGGGCGTGTTTCGAGAGGCGAAACTCTGTCAACGAGACCTGATGGAGGAGTGACGACGATGGGCGCAGCGTACAACAGGCGCACGAAACGGAACAGGAACGGACCGCTTCGCAGACTATCATTCTCATGCACTTCCTGTGGAACGCGCGGTGGGATGCGTGCCTCATTAAACCATACACCGTTGCTGCTGTTCAGGTCTTCGACCAGATAAGAATCATCCTCGCGCCAGATAATGCGAAAGTGCTGGCGGCTGATCTCCCGGTTATTCAGGACAAGATTGTTGTCAGAACCACGCCCAACGCGCAGACCCTGACGCCCGACGATAATCTCCTGTTCGTCCATATCGGGTCCGCTTACGAGGAAAACAGCTTTGATTTCTTCCATAGCCGATTAATCCATGATGATCGTGTGCTGAAAAGAGACAACAATACCCTGCGGCGGCAGCCGAATTTCCTGCGTCTCTGTGCCGCGTGTAAATTGACGCTTGTCGTAATTCACAGGAAACAGCTTGACAGAACGGACAAAATTGACTCCCAGTACGGAAAGCAGCACGGCGGTCAGGTCTGAGACGAACAAATCGCGCCCGAACTTCCAGCCCTTTCCATCGACGCCACCCGTCAGCGGATTCACAAATTCAAACATCCGCTTTTCAACGGCAGCCCGAACCCGCTCCGTCTCAAAAAGAGCGCTAATGCTGATACGGATTTCGCTCTCGACCCATTGATACGTGGGTTGTGTGATTTCCATCTGTGTAGACAGCAGGCGGCGGTCATCAAGGTACGCCTGCACGGTTTCGCGCAGGTCTGCGGCAAGCTCCAGACTTTCTGGCGCGATGAAGCCCGTCAAGCGTGGGATTTGCGGAATGAGCAGCACCTTGATTTCGCCCCGATTCGTAAGCGGCGGTTGCAGACAGTATGCCCGTCCAATGCGTCCGGGCGCAGCTTCTATCGCAAGGTACTCGAAATCAGCGGCAGTGACCGCACGCCCCAGCGAACGCATGAAATGAGGGACGCGCAGTTTCGCGCTTTCGAGCGATTCTGTATCCATACCGCCCCGTGCCGGAAAGCGATTAGTCACACGGTTGACATAAACAAGCGATGTCTTTAACTCGTTGATCGTTTTGATCGCCACGTTGCCCGCCAATCCACCGCCGTAACGGTAGCGCATCATTATCAACATTGCATTCTTAGGAGGGAGCGCACCATAACGCCGCACCTGACCATCGCGCAGCGGCAGCGCAGGACCCAAACGCAGTTCCCCCGTATCGCTGTCGATGGTGTAATGGCGGTCATTCGGCATCGAACTGGAGAAGTCAGTGACCTCTTGCCAACGCTCCTCTCGACCATCGTCGCGGCGCACTAAAAGATACTCGTTGGTGGAACGCGCAATTAATGGGCTGTGTACAAGAAAGAAAGTCTGACCGGGTGAGCCGTCCGAGCGCCCGATAACTTCGTTGGTCACCACATCGACGTTGGTCGAACCAATCGTCCCGCCCCAACTCGACACGGTGACGCGCCGAATACGCGGGCTAACGTTGTAACGACTTTCAACCGTCATTGAATCGAGACGACAGCGCAACCAGAATTCATTGCGCTCATTGCGGACAGAGCGGCGCAGTTGGGGCAAGTGCATTTTGACGATGCCGCTGATATTCAAGCCGAGTGTCGTGTCTTCTTCGATAGTTACACGTGTCCAGTTTTGCGTCAAATCTGCGCCGAGGACTTCCCAGACATACGGCGGATGCATTGGGTCAATGCCCGCGCCCTCTGCGGTATCGACTTCCAGTTCAACACCCAGCAGGTGATCGCTCAAATCATTATCGAATCCCAGATAAAAGGCGTCATCGTTCGCGGGTGGGGTCGAGCTGAATGCAACAATCGTCTCAAAACCGTTGGTCACGCTCTTCGCGTCGTAGTTGTTGAAGGTACGTTTATCGTCGCCGCTCACCGAGGTTAAAACCGATGCCAGTTCAGGAACTTTGATCGTAAGTTCGCCATCGGTTGTGAAAACAATGGCAGCATCATTCTCAGTTCGCGCAGTAGATGCTTGCGTCCCGTTAGGGATCACCAACTGCGTGGGTTGGGGAGCGCTTAACCAAAACGTGATGCTGGTGCGGGCGGGTTCTGCCTCTTGAAGCCGCATTCCAACCAGTTCCATAAACTTGACGAAATGCTTATCAGGCACACGGTTGAGCCTGTACAGCACAATGTCGGTCATCCAAGCAAACAATTCAATGAGCGTGATGCCGGGATCGCTGAGATTATGATCTGTCCATTCGGGCGCATAAAGCGGAATACGCGCCCGTGCTTCTTCGACCAGATCGTTAAAAGTACGATCATCTAAACGAGGTGTTGTCAAACCCATAATTAATCCATCACCGGGGAACCAGATAATAAGGAAAAACGAGACTGCGCGGGTCGTACTGCCCCTTGATTTGATAACTGACTTCGATCCACATTTCACCGAGTTCTGAATCGCCGGGAGTCACATTAACTTCCTGAACATTAATGCGGGGTTCCCAGCGCAGCAAGGCTTCGCGGACATAACGCTCTGCGACCACTGCCGTTTCGTCATTGATGGGATCAAACACAAGCGAGTGAATTTCACACCCGAAATCAGGATGCATAACACGTTCACCCGGAATTGTGTAGACAATAATGTAGATTGATTGACGAATGGCAAGGTCGCCCGAAACCAGCGCAACGTGATTACGATCACCTAGCTGGAACGGAAACGCAAGCCGACTGCCGATAAAATCATTCATAGTCACCACTTCTAGTTGATGTTGACAATTCCGCCCTTAAGATTTGCAGTGGTTGCCCCTTGCAAATTGAGCTGCGTTTGAGCTTGAACGTTGACGTTTAACCCCTTAATTTCGACGTTTGCGCGTGCTGATAAGGAGAGGTTGGTAGCTGCTTCAATGGCAATCTCGCCAGCACTCACAATGGTGATCTTGCCTGTGGTGGTGTCGATGATGATCTTATACTGTCCAGTGCCATCGACGATTTGAATACCCTTTTTCAACGCCCCTTTATCCTCGTCAATCATACGCAGCACATGACCTACCCGCGACTTCATGGTGCGAATCGAAATTTTTCCATTACTCGACGCTTGAGGTTCTACCGGGGAATCTTTGCCATTCCACATTGCCCCAATTACGTAGGGATGATTAATATCGCCAGCCTCAAACAGGACAAGCACCTCGTCGTTTACTTCAGGAAGCCACTCAATCCCCCGGTTGGCACCTGCCCCCACTGCGACTACTGGCGCCCATTCACTCGTGTGGTCTTCCGTCAACGTTGGGAACTTGACCTTAACCCGATTCATCTTCTCCGGGTCAAGGTTGTCTGTTACAAGGGCAGGGATTGCCCCTTGCCACTGCGAACTGCGTCTCGTCGTTCCCGCAACTAAATCCGCGACTTGCTGCGGTTGAGTGCCTTCCACCGTAAATTGTGTATCGTATCCCGTTCCAAGGTACATATGTCGGGTTGATGAAACCGTGTATTCCCCACCAAAGCGTTTTCCAATATCGGCAATTTTCACGCTCACACCCGGCATTAAATCTGGGTCACCGAGTGCTAGTCCTTCCGCTTCTGCAAAACTTGAACCAATTTGTGCCGCCAGTGCCTTGGAAAGCCGCTCGGCATCCTTTTGATTTACGACGGGAACACGTCCTTCTATGAATTTACTTGTGGGATAGGTTTTATCTTTGGACGCCATATTTGCTGCCCCGATTTTGGGAACAGACGATGAGGGCATACCTACCGCAACGATGAGTCGCTTCTGCTTACGATCCCAACTTCTGACCTCAACTTCCTTCACCTGCTGCGCTAACGTAAGGCGAGGGCGAAAGCTGCGTAAGTTAGTGCGCCATTTCAATTCAAGTACCAATGGCTTAGGGGCTACAAGGCAAAAATTTAACTTGCCTGCTTCGTTCACCGCAAGTTCAAACCCGTTCCTCAGTGCCAGCATTTGAATAATAGCCAGATCACTCAGGTTATCTTGAAAAAGATGATCTCGAACGATTGGCGTACTATCGACTTTGCCCGTAGGGATGCCAACCGCCTGAATGAGTTTGGTGACGATATCACTATCTGTCATTTTGACAAAGGTTTGCGTATGCGTCTTAGTCAGGCGATGGCGAATATCGTAGCCACGTACAACGAACAGGGCAACCGAATCTTCGTTAAATTCGGGTTCCAATGCCGTGATCTCGCCTTTGAAAACACACTTTATTTCTGCATCCGCCCCGCGCCCCATCCAGATTTCGATTTCGGCTGCCAGCATGATCAAGTCGCTGTCCATCATCTCAAAATCATCGTCGTAGAACCGAAGCGTGAACATACTCGGAAGATATAGAGTGTTTTCAACTTCTGCGAAATACAGTAAATCCATCATTTCCGTCGGCAGGTCTTTCCCACCGATTTTTATTAGAATCTGGTCGATGTGTTGCTCTTCACCGGGCATAACTGCTCTTCGCTCGCTAAGTCTTTAAGGACGTACCCGAAGGGATACGCATGGGGTTATCGATGTTGTTGTTCTCAGCTATTTTTCTATGGTCAGAAGGATTACCGCTGCTGTTTGCTGCGATATGGTCGAGGCGATCCCCCTCCTTCACCTGTGTCGTATTGACCGCAGGTGCGCTAGCAGGTTGTGAACCAGCCTGTGGCTTAACTACTTCTGCATCTTCATATTGACGCAGCATAACTTGAACAGTGCAGCGCAGTGGAATACCATCATCTGTAAACAAGGAAAATTTTTCAGACATCGAGGTAATGACCGCCTTGAAGTACAGATTTCCCCATTCAAAGGCAACGGTTGGTGGCTCACCTTTGTTAGAACGCCGATTCTTCTTCGTCTGGTCGATCATCATCATCGCCCAGAGCGGTTTTGTATAGGCGCGAACGTCAGTTTTCTTAAGCTGGCTGTCGAAGTAAAGCGTCAGCGAAAGCGATTGCGCTCCACCTTGCCCGAACGACACAAGCGGAACGTTCCGCCCGGACGGTTTTTTGTCCGTCCAGTTGTTTGTTTTGCTAATCGTATATTCGTAGGGATTGAACATGAAATACACGATTTCTTGAGGTTTCAAGAGATTGGTAATTTTCGCCGGTTTAAGATCGCCTCTGGTTGCCACCCTTGTTCCCCTTAGTAGCTGTTTCGTCCGCGTTCAGATTCTATCCTGAGGCGGTCTTTTAGAATCCTGTAAACATCACGTGCCAGTTTCTCGATGTCAAGCTCATCGTCTGTTTCATCCTCGTCCTCATGATCGTCCTCATCCTCGTAGTCCTCAATTTCATCATCTAACTCCTCGTCTTCCTCTTCGTAAATCGCACCGGGAAGAGGCTCACGTTGTATGGGGCTGGAGGTCACACCATTCGTCGAGATCACGGGTTGTGAACGCTGAGGCGGTGCTTGCTTCGATGATGCTCTCTCTTTCGAAGCTACCAACCCCATTGCCCTAAGCGCCGTATATACATCCACTGATTCGGGAGGGAAAGACGACACAGGCTGATCAGCAGAAGATTCTTCTGTGAACGCATCCCGCTCATTGGCAGGAGGCTGTCTTTGGATGCCATCAATGGAACGAGAAATCATGCCAGCAGCAGCCAGCGCTTGAAAAACATCTATTCCTTGCTCAAAAGCCTCGTCGTCTCCCTCTGGTTCAGATGTAACTTCATTTGCTTCTGCCTGATTTCCATACGTCATGGGGGCATTTGAAAGCACAGGTTGAGAGGGCACTATCGCGGAAAATTCCGCAGGACTCGTGACGGGTTCAATGGCTTCCGGCGAGGGTCGCTGATTCTTTTCACCTGCCGCGCTGGAAATAAAAGGTTCTGCGATAGGCATAGGCGCTGATAAATCGCTTGTCTCACGCTGGACAACGGCATCAGAAGATGGAACCAGAACAGGTAAATCGGCTGATGATAATTGTGGTTGCGCTGTCTCTGAAACAACGTTTTCCGTTCGCTGCGGCGTGTCTGGATTGCTCCAGAATACCTCGTGAGACTCCTCGGTGTTAGCATTGTCCGTCGTTTGCTGCGGTTGCACGGTTTCAATTGCGCGTTGTTCCGCAATTGTTTGGGCAGGGTAGGCGAATTCTAGGCTTTCTGTAGAATCTACCGCCGTTTCCTGCACGAGTGCATTCTTAAGACTAGCTGGGACTGTTACAGGCGTTGTTGTGGCGGTACTCGCCGCACTGCTTTCAGAGTCACTATCCGCGGGAGTACGCTGTAGGGTGACTTGATTTTCGCCCGGTCTGAGTGGCGCGGTTTCGGTTGTAGGCTGGGCGGGATTCTGGAATGATGTTAGTGATTCGTCTTCAATTCCCAATTCCAATGCATTTGTCTGCGAATCGATGCGTGTTGCCGATGGACTACGCTCGATTACATTTGGGGAAGTGTGCGAAATCGCCTCTTGTATTGACGGAGTCTCCGTGAATTCGACCTTTGGCGCCGGGGTAGTGGCTGATTGCTGCGTCAGTTCAGGCGAAGTTGGAGAAACCATGATAAGCGGTGCATCTGCTGTGATGCTGTTCGCTGACTCAATCGCATGGACTGACTCGACACTTGGGCTTTCGTTTACCGTTTGACGCGATGAAACCTCGCCTTCGGGCAGATTCTCGCTTGGCTCGCTGATGGGGAGCGCATTACTCAAAGCGCGTTGGACAGCTTCCGAAGCTGGAGGCGTTGGTGTAACCGGTTGTTCGGATGGCTGTATCGGCAGAGTGTTGATCGGCGGCACGTCCAACGCATCAGGAATCGGCGTGGGCAGCGGTATGTTCTGTTCGCTTGCTTGCGCCTCAGATGTGTTGAACACGGGCGGAGTTTCGCGCTGTACGCTTGCTTCACTCGTCACACTGTTGATTGGCGGCACGTCTAACGCATCAGGAATCGGCGTGGGCAGTGCTGCGTTCTGTTCGCTTGCTTGCCCCTCAGGATTGTGAAACACGGGCGGAGTTTCGCGCTGTACGCTGACTTCACCCGTCACAACGTTAGTTGTATCGTTGAGTTGAATTTCGCTGATCGGTGGTGTCGAAAGCTCGTTTTGAGGCTGAATCTCTGTCGAGGTGACAAAACCCGAATCAACTTGTGCTGGCTGTTGGACTGCTGTAATCGGGGAAACTGTTGGTGAAATGACCGACGCATCCGGTATGAGTTGCGTTATCCCTGCTGTTTCAACATCGTTGTTGGTCGGTGTTCCGCTAGGCGATAACAACGGTGAATTGTCATGGGGAATTATCGCTTCTTCAGCCGACCTCTGCGTGATTATCGTCGTTGCGGCGGGCAGTGAATCGCCTGTAGGGAGAGCATCTTGCTGTGCATTGACCTCGTTCATGGGAGGTTCAATAGTTTCAGCGAGCGCATCTGCTTCAACGGGCAGCAGATGACTGTCTGGCGCACGTTGTATCGTCGGTGCTGCTGAAGTTGTCGCAGTGACAGCACTTGCAGTAGTAGTGATTTCTGACGTGCTTTCGAGTAAGACCTGTGGAGTTCCCGACAGCGTTGGCAGCGGTTCACTGTGGTCAAACGATGACGGGTTATCGACAAGCGGCACTATTTCGGGCGGCGATGTTGGCGCGTCTACCGATTGTTCAGGCTGAAACGGGTTGGCTTCAACGTGCGGTAGCTGACTATCTAGCGCACGCTGGATGGACCGCGTTGGTGCGCTTATCTCGGTGACAGGGCTTGAGTCAATACTCCGTTGTGACAGGCTTTCGGGTGACAACCGCAGATCGTTTGCCGAACTTTCAATCGTCTCGTTTGTGGCGATATTCGACACAACTGGAATAGGAGTCGCTGTCTCTTTTACTAGGCTAACCCCCGACTTGACGCTTTCACCCACGTTGTTAATGACGGGTGTAAGCGGTTCATTCAGGAAAGTGTCATTAACAGCCTGTACTTCTCGTTGGATCGTCGGCGCACTCGCCAACGATCCAGCGAGGTTGACGGGCGCAGGATGGTCAATTTGATGAACGGGTTGATTTGGAACAATAGCAGGTGTTTCTTGATGCCCGTTCGGTTTGACGTTTGGCGACTGATCAACAAGCACGCGCTGAGTCACTTCTGGCGCTGGCATCGGCGGCACAATCGAATTTACCGGGGATGCCGCGACAGATTCGGAAAACGCCTCTTGAGTGATGGGCAAAGTTATGCTTGTATCACTCAAATTAGTGTTATCCGCGACTGTGTCACGCGGTAGAGTCAAAGCGGATTGCGTGGAATCAGTTTGAAGTTCAACGGTGCTAGGTTCATTTATCGCTGTCTGCGGCAGTTGCTTTAAGTCGCTTTCAGACTGAATCACGCTTGGGGCAGCAATAGAGGGTGCTTGCTCTGAAACTCGCTGGATTGATTCTGCTGTAATCGTTGGAGCAATCGGTTGTGCGCCAGTTTCTACAATGGGTTGGCTTATTCGCGTAGCTTCGGGGTCGGGGGTAAAGGGCAAAATCACTGTTGCTGGGGTGGGTTGTGTATCGCGCTGTACCACCGATTTAGGGGTGGTTGTTTCGGTTGCAAATGCAAAAGACTCGGTTGCAGGTGATTCAGGGGTGGTCTGCTCATCCTGACTCACTTCCCCGCCCTGCTCAGTTTCTGTTGTGGTTGGAAGCTGGACAGTCTCAGTTAGAGATTCTATCGCTTCACTCACGGATCGCTGGATCGACTCCACAACGGGCGTTTCTGCCAATCCCGAGTCGGATTGAACCCGCCCAGATGGACTTGTCTGATCTGCATCCTTCACCGTCAAGTCGTTATTACTCAAGGACGCTGTGGATTGTTCTTCAGGATCCATCCCCGTTTGCTGATCTTCTTGATCAACCGCAGAATCATTCGCCAAATCCAAGTTCGACTCGTCGTCGCTGACTGTCGCCTCATTCTGTGGTGACTCCGGCTTTCGTTGAACCGACTCCTCACCATGGGTGAGGCTTTTAGTATCAACATAAGTGACGGACATTTTTCCGCGCCGTCTCTTAAGATTCGCTGCGGTATCGGGGTCAGCGTCCGTCAGTTGCTCATTGATCTTTGTAAGATGCGCCTTACGCAGTTGCTCACGTTGAAGTTCGCGTTTTTGATCATTTTCCATCAGTTTAAGTAGTGACGCAGGGAATCGAGAAGGGTTTTTCTGTGCCGGCGAAGGTGCGGGCGACGCACTTTCGCGTTGCACAGTCTTTTCCGCAGCTTTAGGAGCTGGTTTCTGTGTTGGAGTAAGGGGAGCGGAGGGATCGTGCGGCACAGAGGATGACTCTAGAAGCTGATCCGATGCGGGTTCTGCTGCGGGCAGTGAGGTTTCTTCCCAGACGAGCGGAGTCTCTGTATCTGACTGCCAGATAGGTCGAGAGGTCTCGCTGGGTGAGGGGAACTGCTGCTTCGGAATGTAATGGCGCATCATGCTCCGCCCGAAGTCACGCATTCGTACCCCAAGGGGTTGATACTGTCCGCCGCGCTTCATAACGTCATCATCTCCGACGCTAAGGCTGTGAAAGATATTTTTGTGGATTGAGTTCTACTTCAAACCCGTGATAAACAAATTCAATTTCCTCAATGGCAATTTCGCTGCTGTCCGATTTCAGGCTCGGACCACTCCATTTGATTGGATAAGCGTTGCGGAAATTCCAGATGGCAACCGGGACAGAAGTTGAATCGACGAGAACAACTGTGACCTGACGATAGGCTTTTTCGAGATCGCCTTTCATCACATCGAGATACCAGTTCAACAGACTCATATCACGGCTGAGTCCATGACGCAGCGATACCGTCCCGACATTGACACGCACAGGGAGTTGGTGGACATACGTGTTCTGCCCGCCTTCTTGAATCTTCTCGGTGTCAACCTGAAGGCTAGGAAGGCGAAATTCGGTAAAGACGAGGTTGTAAATCCCCTCGATCATCACCATAAAACGAAAACCACCAAACGCAATGTCGGTCAAGTTGATCCTTTACTGTCCCCGCCGCTGTCCGCGACGTTCCTGATCATGTCGAAGTTCCACAATCCACATTTGCCATATACGCTCGGTCAGGCGCTGGACAAGTTTCTGGTAGGCTTCTTGCTTTATCTGATCGCGCTTCTGTTTTTTTTGCTGACCGTCCTGCATCACATTCACCCTGTCTTCTTTGCTTGCTTAGAGCGAATCTGGTTCATAACGTGTACCCATTCTTGTCGCTCACGATGGGTCAACGCCAAAATCTCATCGTGTTTCCAGCCTAATCCCATTGCTAGAAAAGCTACCTCCTCGCGCAAGCGGGCGACGGGGTAGCTTACAATTCCCCCAACAGCGGCAATTCCACCTCAAATTCATGTCCGCAGTTCGGGCAAACGGCTGTTTCCGTGCGTTGCTCTGCATCGTTGATCTGGCGATAGAAATCCTGCAAATAGGCGATGTCTGCTGCAAAGAACCGCTCGATCATGGTTGGCGTGATACGCGGCAGCGTCCCAAGTCTGGTGATGACCTGCGCGAGCAGGATCACCACCAGATAGGCTTCATTGTTGCGTACACGAGGGTCACGCAGCGGGCTAATTTCGTCCATCGCCGTCGCAAGGCGCATCATCCCATCGGTGTGCAAGACCCCATTGTCGTCGATATAGCCTTTCGGCAAAACGAAACTGAACTCCGTCTGAATCATGCTGCCTGTTTCTCCGTCGTGCAATCTTAGAGTACGCGCAAAATGCCTTCATGCACAATAGTCACTTCTTCGATACCCACCGCGCTGGAGTCGGTGTTGAGCGAAGGACCGGAGAGTTTCGAGGGCCATGCCCGGACGAAATCCCATTGAGCCACGAGTGTACCGAGATTGTCATACATCAGGATCGAACCGTTCACACGCGCTTGATCCACATGCCCGTCTTCAACGGCTTTACGCCATTGCCAGATATCCATGTTCGTCGTGAGACCACGCTTCAACGTGATGTCCCCCCACTTCAAACGTCCCGGAATCTTGCGGACGGCTTCCTTGTCCCCTTGCGCGGTGATTTTCATTTCAGTAACTTCGTTTTCCGAACCTAATCCGGTCACCTCGGTGAAATAGCCAGTCGCTTTTCCGCCTAGATCAAGGCTGAAATTATAACTTATAAACGGATCACCGGTTAAAGTTTCCTTGGTGATTAATGCCATGATACTACTCCTTCATGCATAAAATGGATTAGCTCTCAGGCGTCCATTGGCTGATACGGAAGATCACGAATTCTGCGGGCTTAACAGGTGAAATACCGATTTCGACAACCATCTGACCGAGATCGCGCAGTTCTGGCGGGTTAGTCTCTTCATCACACTTGATGTAGAAGGCATCATCGGGTGAATTACCGAATAGCGCACCGGTGCGCCAAACCGTCGTTAGGAAGGCACGCACATCCCGGCGGACGCGACCCCACAGGAATTGATCGTTCGGTTCAAACACGACCCACTGTGTACCGCGTTCGATGCTCTCTTCGATCATGCTGAACAGGCGCCGCACATTGATATAACGCCATGCCGGGTCACTGCTGAGGGTACGCGCCCCCCAGACACGAATACCACGACCGGGGAACGAACGAATCACATTCACGCCAATCGGGTTGAGCAGATCGTGTTCGCCTTTGGTCACCTGTACTTCAAGTCCGAGCGCCGTGCGAATAATTTCGTTGCCCGGTGCTTTGTGAACACCGCGTGTGCCATCGACACGGGCATAAATACCCGCCATGTGTCCCGACGGGGGAACCATGCGTGTACGACCTTTGCCGCCCGTCATGTCTGCCACTTCGATCCAGGGGTAATAGAGAGCGGCGCGAGTGCTGTCATAATTCACTGTATTACGCCACTCTTTAATTTCCTGCGGCATCATCGCGGGAGGAGCATCGAGCAAGGCGAAGGCGTAACGCACGAGTTCGCAGTAATCAATCAACGACTGTTGAACAGCTTGAACGCCCTTCATGTCGATTTCGCCCGCCTGATAGCTTGCCATCAGGTCAGGGGCGCAGATCATGGTCACATCGTCTAACGCTTCCAAGCCGCCCAGACCGCGACGTTCTGTGACGCTGCCTTTGTAATCCTTGAGCGTGATTTCTTTGGTCTTGACCTGACCGCCTGCGAGAGTATACGTGCCAGCCGCCGGAACGAGTTCGGCTTTTCCCACCAGCACCGCATTGATCAAGGTAGATTGCGTCTGCAACACCGTGACGACATTCTTATCGCCTTTTGCAGTGTTTAATCCAGCGAAAGACTCACGAACCTGCCCACTCACCTTGACATTGACGGTAAATTCGGGGGGCGCTGCTGCGGCTCCCTTCTTGCCCTCAACATCGCCTTCAGCCGCTGGCACAGGAGCCGTGGGTCTAACTTCGACTTCGATGTTATTTCCAACCGTACCGCCTTGCTTGGCGGTAAATTCGAGCAGCTTAGCGCTTTTATCGCCTTCAGCGAGGACAGCGATTTTGGCAGCGACCGTTAGATTCGGATCGTCGGCAGTGCCAAGTGTGCGAATACTCACCACGTAGCAAATTGTGCCGCCATTGGCAAAATAACCGTAAACCGAATCCGGCAGGTACGCACCCTGCATAAAGCCACCGAATTTCGCCGTATACTGGCTCCAGTTGGTCACTAATGTGGGTTTGCCAACCAGTGAGGTGGTTTCTCCATTGCGTGTGTCAGAGGCACGCTCGGTATAACCGATGAAGGCAGCAACGGCTGTCCCGACCGACTCGATGGGCTTTGTCCCACGGTCGACTTCTTCCATGTAGACGCCAGGTGAAAGGTAACTGGGCATTTCGATAGAACTCCTTCAAAGCTACTGCTACGGTTGCGATTAAAAATCCAGATGCTGCAAACTAATCTTTCGGTTTCGCCTCTCCCTCCTGACTCTTTGGTTTCGGCTTAATTTTGATACTACCGCTGCCATTCGTAAGACTGTACGTGGAAGGTTCTTCTGCTTGACCTATATTAATGGTTGCTTCCAGCACCAACGGAACCTCCTGCACAAAGAGGGTATCGAGTTCAAGGGTAGCTTGCAATGTAAACCCTAAGTGCATCTGGTTATCCATTACGCCCCATAAATCGACGAGATTCACGGGGCTAAGGGACATATCTGCTACAGTCAGCGGAATATCTAAAGTTTGATAGCGCAGTGCGCCTTCACACTGCGCGGGAGAAATCTGTGTAATAGGTTTCAAAACGCTCAACGTGCGCCAGAGTAAACGGTGTTCGTCTTCGACTTTACGCGCCCACGCAGTCACCAGATAAATTAAATCCATTCGCTTGGGGGGGCGCGTAATTTGGCTGCTGTTGCCGTTCCGCTGAACCTGCCGTTCTGAATTCCGCAGTTTCAAGTTTTCGCGCACGTCAAAGCACCAGCAGTTCACCGTCGGGCGGCTTAAGCGTCCCGACCACTCACGACTGGGAAGCTCAAAAGAAATTTCGATCTCCGAGCCGAAATTTCCGTTTTTCGTCAGGAGACTTTGAATGGTTGTATCAAGATCATTTAGCATCGTTGATTCCTAGTCTTCGGGCAGTCGCCCCATTTTTTGGTTTTCGCGGCGCACGGCACTGCGAATATGGGTAGACGTGATGACCCGACCATCAGCGGCGGCAAGATATGCCGCAGTCAGCGTTACATTACGGATATTCCCCCCTGAAAGACGATATTTCGTCGCAATTTCCGCTAGATCAACATCGGGCGAAAGCGGTGCAGTCGGGGGGAAATGAACTTGATAAATTCGGCGTCGATATTCGGCGTCCGGCACTGGAAATTCCAGAATGAAATCCAGACGGCGCGTAAACGCATCATCCAGATTGTGTCGGAAATTGGATGCTAAAATCACCATGCCATCATAAGTTTCGATGCGTTGGAGCAGATAGGCAACCTCAATGTTGGCGTGACGATCATGCGCGTCCTTAACTTCAGAGCGCTTGCCAAACAGGGCATCCGCTTCATCGAAAAACAGGATCGCGCTGCCTGCTTGCGCTTCTCCGAAAATGGAACTGAGATTTTTCTCTGTCTCACCAATGTATTTACTGACAACAGCCGAGAGATCGATCTTGTACAGCGGAAGTCCCAACTCATGCGCGATGACCTCTGCCGCAAGCGTTTTACCTGTGCCGCTGTCGCCGGAGAACAGGACGCTTATCCCTTTGCTGGCGCGAGTGCCGAAGCCCCACTCATTGTTGACGATATTTGCAAAATGCATCCGGTCACAAATCTCGTGAAGCTGCGCCAATTGATCGGGCGGCAAAATGAGTTCGTCCCAGCCCATTTGCGTTGTGATTCGTGTTGCCAGATGTCCAAGCTGAATACTGGCGTGAACCTGCGCGCCCGCGTACAAGTCGGCGCGGGTGGGTCTGTCGCCGCGCGTCGCTGCGATGTCTGCCGCCGTTTGTACTGCCCGCGTGATTTGGGCATGGGTAAAGCGAAATTTATTCGCCAGAGTATCGATTTCGGCATCACTTAGTGAAGCGTCTATCATGTGTGATTTACGAGTCCAGATTTCGCGGCGGTAGCCATAGGATGGGGTCGTAAACTCAAGCCGCAGCATACGCCGATTTCGCTCCAAGTCCATTGGTTCCCATTCGCGTTGCCCCCAAATAAACACAGGGAACGGGTACTGAACGATAAGTTCCCAGAACGCGGTGGGTGGATGGCGCTGCTCATCGAGAAGGCTGTCCCAGTGCAGAAACAGCAGGGAAGCGTTCGCCAGATAACCTTCGCGTATCGCAAGCATAGCGATCAGATCAGAGGGGGAATCCTGTCGGGATACACGTTCGAGATCGATGGTCAGCAGCGGAATTTGATGGGACGCGCACAGGGCGGCAGCCGTTTCAAGCTGTCCGGTGTCGCGGAGTCCGTGCATGTAGACGATAGGCAGCGATACCAGTGCCTCAAAGAACGTTTCGAACTGCGCTTCAGGCAAAGGAGTTTCCATCACACTGTCAACGAGGGATGCGACCCCGCGCAGCCGTTCGTCTACATTGCTGCTGCCAAGCAGATAATCCACGATCCTTTGATCGACTCTTAAGGGTTGCGCGAGACGGGTCGAGTTTGGACGACCGGAGTCTGAAGCGATGACGATCAGATGATTTTTTCGCAGCGGCGCGTCAGCAGCAAGGCGTTGCCACACAACGAAACGCTTTGCAATTCCGTCACCGATCAGGTTGGTTACTAAATTGAGGGTGGGGTAACGAAGTGACACATCATCTTGAAGATAAGCATACAGACGCTCGTAACTACGATCTAGGTCTGGGGCGAGTGCGATAAGTAAAACTGCAACATCAATAGGGGTTAAGCTAAATGCAGAAACTAAGTGTCCGAGCGGGGATGCTGGCGGAACTACGATTTCGAAGGGTTTGAGCGCCGCAGTCGATGTATCGCCATCTGAAAATTGACCAAGATGTGACTCAATTTCATCCCGCGTGACCATAAGACCCCGCAGTGCATCGGTGGGGTCTTGTCCAACATTATCCGCACGTTGTACAGCCTCGTTGATAAGCTGTTGAATAGGAACCATTGCAGATTGCAGCAGTGCCAGTGGGTTAAAAATTCCCAATGAAAAAAGCCTTAAGGTTTATAATCGCAGTCGGGATCGACAGTAGCCGCGTAATACGCTGTTCCAAGATATATTAATTAGAGCTATAATTTGCATTGATGGCTCAAAATTCAGTTTACCACAGGTTGATTCGCAAGACTATTAAGTGACATACTCCGGTAGGGCAATCGCATCTAATTGAAGGTAGACAATCGGGTAAGATAGTAGGGACAAGGAGTACCAACAGATGCCCACAAGCCCCACCCTTGACCTGTTTGAGCATTTCAAAAGCGTGGAAGACCCGCGCATAGAACGTACCAAAGACCACGCATTACTCGACATGATTGTCATAGCCGTGTGCGCGGTCATTTGCGGAGCCGACGA
>JBBQRJ010000010.1:0-26779 GCA_038214955.1 Aggregatilineales bacterium
GTGCCTGTGTTCAAGTCTGCTAGCACGATCATCGTTGAGCGGTTGCTCGACCTGATTTCCATTCTCGTGATTACACTATTCGCGGTATCACAGGGGAACTTACCCGAAGAATTGCGGCGCTCTGCGTTGATCCTTGCGCCGTTGTCTATTGTCGGATTTATTTCCCTCGTGGTGCTTTCCGGTCAGCGTGATTGGACTTTACGCATCGTAGCGAAAATCGCCGCCCGACTCCCCATTCGATGGGATGTCGTGGGGTGGGTGGGGCATTTTTTGGATGGCTTGCATCCGCTGACAGACTGGCGGCGTTTTGCGGTTGTTTCCCTATGGAACTCCCTAAGTTGGATGAGTTCGGTTTTGTCCGGCTATGTGCTGATGGGCGCATTCTTTGATCAACCGCACTGGGGCGCGACTCTGCTGTTCACCGCGATGGCATCGTTAGCGGTGGCTGTCCCGGCTGTACCGGGCAACCTCGGCACATATGAGCTTTCGATTTTGCTCGCCCTGCAAGCAATGGGTTATGGACAACCACCCGCAACGGCGGGCGCATTTGCGATAATGGTTCATGCCGTCAACCTGTTCATCAATGCGGGTATGGGCGTGATTGGCTTTATTCAAGAGGGCATTTCGTTGCAGCAGCTTTCACAGGGCGTGCGAGAAATGCGTCCGTTGGGATAAATCATGGACGGCGAAAAACTCAAGATTCTGATTTCCCTGTTGTATTACTTTCCACATACCACAGGGTTGACAATCCATGTGCAGCATGTGGCAGAAGAACTCGTGCGGCGCGGGCATGAAGTCACGGTGCTAACGGCGCGTTATAGCAACCAACTTCCGCGTGATGACAAATTGACGCATAAGGGTGTACGTATTGTTCGGTTATGGGCGCCTATCCATATGAGCAGGGGGATGATCATGCCAGCTTATCCTTGGGCGGCGTTCAAACTCATGCGCGAACATGACGTGGTGAGCATCCACACGCCGATGTTGGAAACCGCGCTCATCGGTGTGATCTCGCTGTTGGCACGGCGCAAAGTGATCATCACCCATCATGGCGATCTGATCTTGCCGCCCGGTTTCGTGAATCGCGTCATTCAGGGAACGATGTTCGCCATGTACAGAATTGCGGCGAGGGTTGCCCCTAAGATTATTGCCTACAGTCAGGATTATGCGGATCACTCCTATTATTTGCAGCCATTTCACGATAAAGTTGCGCCGAATTACCCGCCTATCCAGATGCCGACGCCGAATCTTGAGCGGGTGAAACAACTTCGCGCCGAATGGTCGGTTGACGGCGCACCGATCATCGGCTATGCGGGGCGGTTCGTGCAGGAAAAGCGCCCTGATCTGGCGATTCAAGCACTCGAAGTGATCAACCAGACCTATCCTGATGCGCGGCTTGTGTTCATGGGAGAATACACCATCCCCTATGAGGATACATGGGAGAGGCATCAGCCTTTGGTCAAGCAGTACGAACGCCAGCTAAAATTCTTGGGCATCATTCGTGACCCGCAAGAAGTTGCGAATTTCTACGCCGCGTGTGATGTATTGGTTTTGCCGAGCGATAGCGAATGCTTTGCGCTGGTGCAGGTCGAGGCGATGCTGTGTGGAACACCTGTTGTCATGACCGATATTCCCGGCGGACGGGTGCCAGTGCGAGAGACGGGCATGGGCAAACTAGCAAAACAAGGGGATCATCGCTCCATTGGTCAGGCGCTGGTCGATGTGCTGAACGAGCCGGAGAAATATCGAAAACCGCGCCACTTTATTGAAGCTGTATTCTCGTTCAAAGAGACGGTAGATAATTATGAACGACACTTCCGCACTTACGCCCGTAAACGCTCGAAATGAGAGCGGGCGCGTCCCCGTTGACCCGAAGCTGATCGCGCACATGACGCGCAATGAAGCGGATATGGCGTTCAAAAAGCGCGTCCAGACGATTTTCGACTGGATCATGCCCGCTGATGGCGACCTCATCCTCGATATGCCGTGCGGACGTGGTTTCTACCTTAATATGATCCGCTATGTGAGCAAGTGCCACCTCATCGGCGGTGAGCTGGAATGGGACGTAATCCTCAAAGCACAGCGCAATATCGGGCATTTGCCCGATATTCAACTACACAACGCCAACATCTATTCACTGCCATACCCGGATAACACCTTCGACGCGGTGATCCTGTCGGAAATTCTGGAACACATTGCCGATGATGTAGCGGGTTTGCGCGAGGTGTACCGCGTCCTTAAACCGAACGGTGTGGTGGCGATCACCGTGCCGAATGCCGATTACCCGTTCTGGTGGGATCCAATCAATAAGACGCTCGAATTTCTATTCAAGCGTCCCATTCGTAAGGGGATGTTTGCGGGCATCTGGGCGAATCATGTGCGCCTCTATCGTCGTGATCAACTGCGGGCAGCGGTGCTGGCAGCAGGTTACAAGGTGGAAGAAGAACGCGCCTTTACGCACGACAGCTTCCCCTTCATTCATAATCTCGTCTATGGTATTGGAATGCCTTTACTCGAATCGGGCGCACTTCCTTCTAACATGGCAACGGCGGCTGACCGTACCACCTTTGACAAAAACGACGGCAGTTTGCTCAACCCGATCAACTTGGGGCTAAAAGTGTTCAATATTTTTGACCGTAACAATAAGATCAGTGAACCACTAGGGCGGGCAACGGTCAATCTGGCGATCAAGGGGCGTAAAGCGTGAGTGAGCAGTATAACGAACAACCGATTTACGACTCGACTCCGGTGATTGAACCCGTCGAACCGGAGCGCGAATTTGAAGACTTGACCATCGCAGAAGCGATTGATTTGCTCGTGCGTAAGCCGCGTGCAACCCTCGTAGCGTTCTCACGGGTGATTCAGCGACCCGCCGATACGCCTAACGCGCTCGTTACGTCAATTCCTGTGGCGACTCCCACACCACGCAAATCTAGATCAGCGGCGCAACGCGCCGACTCACCGGAAAGGGTACTTGACGCGGGCGAACCCGCCCTGCGAACGAGCGCGGAAACGATCCAACTGCTGATGCGCTTGGGCGCATTCGCGCTGGCAGTCTATGGCGGCGTGCGAATGTTCGCCAATCAACAATATGTCGAAGAAATGGGTTTAAACGTCGGTGTACCGTTTTTCATTGCGGCATTCTTCCTGTGGCTGCTTGCGGATTCGTTCTTTTTCCGCCTTCCTGTCAATGATGCCGCGCTACCTGCACCAGAGGCGCAATTCCCACCTTTGAACATGGGAACGCTGACATGGCGCTTGTTTACCGGAGTCGGGGCGGGGATCACGGGTGTACTTGCATGGACACTCAACGGAAACAACCTGTTCACCTTCGGCGGGGTGCTGGCGTGGTTCGCGTGCATTTTGCTCACGATATGGACGCTTTCACCCAGTGGTTGGACTCCGCTGACGCTCGTAGAGTCGTTGGTGAACTCGGTTCGCCGTGTGCGGGTGACATGGGTTTTGGTCGCCGTGATCTTGATCACGGTAGCAGGTGGGTATTTCCGTTTTAGCGGGTTGGTCAGCACGCCGCCTGAAATGACAAGCGATCATGTTGAAAAACTGCTGGACGCCAACCGCGTTTTGCAGGGCGAAACCAACGTCTTTTTCGCTAACAATCACGGGCGTGACGCGATTCAGTTCTATTTGCTGGCGTTCTCATCCCGCGTGTTCGGGCTAGAACTCAATTTCATGCTGCTGAAAACCCTCAGCGCCATTGAAGGGATTATCACGCTCCCCCTTTTGTTCTGGATGGGGCGTGAGGTGATCGGCAGAGACAACCGCAGACTCGGCAATCTCGTCGGAATCCTGTTGGCGGCGTTAGTGGCGGTCAGCTATTGGCACAGCGTTTTGAGCAGTTTAGGCTTACGCATTGTACTAACGCCGTTGTTCGTCGCCTTGCTCGTTGGATTTTTGACGCGGGCGCTCCGTTACAACCGCCGTGCAGATTTTATCGCCGTCGGGTTGACGTTGGGCGTCGGCTTGTACGCTTATCAAGCGATTCGCATGTTCCCCATCGTGATCGTGTTAGGCGTGCTGATTGCGCTCATCTTTAAAGCCCGTTCGCTGGTTGTGCGGCGCGAATTGGTGGTCAATTTCATCATTCTGGTGATCGTATCGTTCGCCGTATTCATTCCGTTGTTCCGCTATGCAACCGACTTCCCCGAAGATTTTTGGCGTCGCACGTCGGGACGCTTGTTTGGGGACGACCTCACGCAGCAAACCGATGAAAACGGTAACTTAATGATGCGTGTGCCAAGCCTTCAAGAACGAGTCGATGCCTTTACTCAGAATTTCCCCGCATTGCGTGATAATCTTCGCAATTCGATGTTGATGTACAACTGGAAAGGCGACATCGCATGGTTTCAGAATGCGCCGCTGCATCCCGCAATGGACATCATCACAGGCGGGTTGCTAATCGTCGGCATGGCGGCGTGGATTGCACGCCTGTTTAAACGGCGCGACCCGGCGGATTGGCTCATTTTGCCGATGATCCTTGTGATGATGCTCCCCTCGGCGCTCTCGATTGCCTACCCGCTTGAAAATCCGAGTTCGACGCGCATGAGCGGCACACTTCCCGGCGTGTATTTTCTAGCCGCGTTCGGGCTGGCGTTGATCGTGCGCGGTGTATCACGGTTGGCGGGCAGTTTCGGCAGGATCATCGCGGCAGTCGTGGTGATAGGCTTGCTCGTGTTTGCCTACAGCGCAAACCGCGAGACGCTTTACAATGACTACCGTGTGTTGTATCTGTTGAACTCGCTTCCGCATCATGAAGGCGGGGAAGTCCTGCGCGGGTTTGTCGATCAGGGTGGGCGCTACGGAAATGCGTTCATCATGGCGTCGAGCTACTGGTGGGATCACCGTGCCGTTGGCATTGAGGGCGGGCGAATTGATTTCCCGAATACCATCCTAAGTACGGCAGATGCGGCAACCTTCTTGCGCGATGCCAATCAAGGGCGAAGCGGCGAATATCAATTTGACCCCAATACAGATTCAATATTCTTCTACAATACATCGAACACGGAAGCCGAAGAATGGCTGAAAGCCAATTTCCCCGATGGTTACTGGCGTTTGTACGAAACATCGATCCCCGACAAGGATTTCAAAGTGTATTGGGTGCCGGCAATCGGTGATGCAGCATTCCAGTCATTTTTAGAACAGAATGACCTTGCTCCCAGCGAGTGAGGTATTTTCAACCTAACAGTGTAGAATCGTCATGTTTTGTAGGGGTTTGGCACACCAAACCCCTACCCTCATGTTATAGGATTATTACGCGCACAAGCGCGTTTTATGTGCAAGGGACTTTATGCAAGACGTTCAGCATCTTTCCGCGCCGCCTCGCGTTCGCACCAGTAGGGCGGTCAATAGCAATCTTTTGATCGGCGTGATCCTTATCGCGGTCATGCTGATCGGTGGTTATTTCCGATTCGTCGGCTTGAATTGGGATGACTTCACCCACCTTCACCCTGACGAACGCTTTTTAACCGATGTGTCGCAGGGGTTGGGTCGCCAATTGAACCCAAGCGGCGGCGAACTCGAACGGGCAGAACAGGTCGCGGATTGTTTAGCCAGATACCCAGACACGGGAGGGCGCGGAACATTCTTTGATGCCCGCTGTTCGCCGTGGAATCCGCTGAATGCCAATTCGAGTCATGGGCTGTATGTCTATGGGACGCTGCCCTTGTTTATGGTACGCGGCGCGGCGGAAGTCCTCTCAATGGGGACAGAATGGTACGCGGCGAACGTCCTCCAGTTGACCGATTACGACGGCGGACACTGGACGACTTACGACGGCATTCATCTGGTGTGGCGCTTCCTTTCGGCGCTCGCTGAAATGAGTGTGATCGTCCTCGTGTTCATGATCGGGCTGAAACTGCACGATAAATGGGTCGGGCTTCTGGCGGCGATTTTGTACGCTGGCGTCGTCTTTTCGATCCAGATGGCGCACTTCGCCACCGTCGACTCGATCAGCAATTTGTTTACCGCGCTGGCGATTTTGTACGCGGTCAATGTGCAGCGCGAAGGCAAAATTGCCCATTATGCGCTGTTTGGTGTGATGGTCGGTGCGGCAGTTGCTACGCGCATCAACCTTGCGCCGCTGGCAGGGCTGATCGTGATCGCCGCGATGATCCAGCTTATGCCCGTGTTGGAGAGCAATACATCAAATGCCGAACGCAGACGCATCTGGACGGTTCACCTCACCGGTTTGGTGATCTCTGGCATTTGCGCTTTCCTAGTGTTCCGCGTGGCGAACCCCTACACATTTACGGGTCCCGGTTTCTTTGGCTTAATGCCCTATGATCGCTGGCTCGACAACATGGGGACAGCGCAAGCCCTCAACACAGGGACGATTGACAGCCCGCCTAACTTTCAGTGGATAGCGCGAGCGGCGTACTTGTTCCCGCTCAATAACATGATCGTTTGGGGCATGGGAATCCCGTTGGGGATCGCCTGTTGGGTCGCGTGGGCGGTAGCGGGCTATCGCTTTTTTCGGGGCAGACCGGGCGCACTCTCGAATATCCTGTTGTTCGTCTGGATTTTGATCTATTTTGGGTGGATGGGGCGCAACTGGGTCACGACCATGCGCTACTTCATCCCGCTTTATCCCTCGCTGGTGATCCTTGCCGCATGGGGGTTGGTCAGCCTATGGCGATCTGGCAGCGGCGCACGTCGGGCAATTCTGAGGGTCGCCGTTGTGGGCGTCGTCGCATTTACGCTCCTGTGGGGAGCGATGTTCACGAACATCTATCGCAACATGCTCACCCGCGTACAGGCGAGTTACTGGGTGTGGGAGAACATCCCCGGTGACTTTGCTATGCACATCGAGACGGAAGATGGCAGCGCCGCGCCGCTCATCAACATTCCGCTCACCAATTCCATGTATGGCACGACCACTGGGGATGACTTGCCGGAGCGAGTCACGCGCTTTCATTCAGGATTCCCCACAGTAAGCTATACCTTCAAACCGGACGCTTCCGGTGTTGTCACAATGATTTATGCGCCGCACTTGGGCGACCCGAACAGCGATCCCGATGCTGAAGTACTTGCCTTCGAGATCACCGATGTTGAGGGGCGGTTGCTCACCAGTGCGCGGCTTGAGCAAGATTTACCCCGTACCAATCACATTCTTGGGGACAGTTACGAAATCCCGCTTGATGTTCCGTTCAATGTCATCGAAGGCGAAGAATACACCTTCACGGTCAATTTGGTGAGCGGTGACGAAGTGATCAGCGGTGGTTCTATTTTGACATGGGAAGGCGCATGGGATGATCCGTTCCCAGTCGGGACGTGCGAACTCGCCGCTGGTGTGACGCTGGCAGATGAACCGCCCCCCGGTCAAATCATGGATGCGCGGGGCTGCCGCCGCCTTGATCCCGGTTGGGCGCTTGTGAGCGGCTACCAGCAGGATATTGTCTACGAGGACGAAGAAATCAAGCGCGTCAACGTGCTGCGGACGCTCAACAACAGCGACTACATTGTTATCAACAGCAACCGCTTCTACGATACGCTCTCGCGCAACCCTGCCCGCTGGCCCTGGACGAACTTCTACTACGACAAATTGTTTTCAGGCGAACTCGGTTTTGACCTTGTGGCGGTGTTCCAAGAAACCTACGAACTGGGTCCGCTGCGTATCAGCGATCAGCACTTGCCTTTCTACGACTCGCCGGAATGGTTGAACGAATTTGAGTCGGAAGAAGCCTTCTCAGTTTACGATCATCCAGTGGTGATGATCTTCCAGCAGCGCGACGATTACGATACGTTAGCGGTCACAGATTTGCTTTACAGCGTGCCAGTGACTCGCGTCGTGGCGTGGAATCAAAATTGCTTGCCCGACCTCGATTGGGGCTACTGCGATACCACGCTTGCTAATGTTTCGACGGTTGAATCCATCGAGATTGACCGCGCCCCAACCGATTATCAGTTCACCAATGACATGCTTGAGATTCAGCAAGCGGGCGGCACATGGTCAGAGCGTTTCACCTCATCGAGCGCCATCAATACCAATCCGGTTGTCAGCATTACCATGTGGTGGCTCACGATTTTACTATTTGGTTGGCTCACTTTCCCGATTTTGTTTACTCTACTGCCGGGGTTAGCAGATCGCGGCTACAGTTTCGCTAAGTTCTCTGGCATGTTCCTCGTCGCGTGGGGGACTTGGTTCGTAGCGAGTATGCAGATTCCCGTGTGGTCACAGATTGGCGTGCTTGTCGGGCTGATCATCGTGGCGGTGATCGGCGCGATCTTGGTGTGGCGCGTGCGCGGCGATCTTGTGACTTACTTGCGCGAACATTGGCGTCGTCTGGCGATTATCGAACTCGTGACGCTGGCAGCGTTCGCGCTGTTTCTGTTCATCCGTTTGACCAACCCGGATTTGTGGCATCCTAGTTTCGGCGGCGAAAAGCCGATGGACTTTGCCTACTTTAACGGGGTGTTACGCAGTACCATTTTCCCGCCGATTGACCCGTGGCAAGCGGGCGGTTACATCAATTACTACTATTTCGGCTATGTGATTGTCGGTGCGCCAGTGCTGCTGTTGGGCATGGTTCCATCGATTGCTTATAACCTGATTTTGCCGACGCTGTTTGCGACGGCGGGTATTGGCGCATTCTCAGTCGCCTTCAATGTGGTGAGCCGCCTGAACTGGAAGCGGGCAAATCCCTATTTTGCCGGAGTCGCCGCGTTGATGCTGTGCGTTTTGTTCGGCAATCTCGATACGCCGCGTGTCTTTTTGACGGGCGTGGCACAAATGGGCGGTTATACCCGTCCGGTAGGGCTGGAGCAGTATCTCATTCAGGAATATACCGAAGCAAACGGCGTACCTCCTGATGGGCTGGCAATTCAAGATTTCACGCAGCGGGTTCAGTCGGGCAACATTGCGGATCGTGTACGTTACGAGGTGGACAATTCGATCACGCTGGTAACGGCGTTGGGTAACGGTTTCGGGAAGTTGTTCAGCGGTCAGCCGCTCTCGGTAGGGGCGGATCGCTGGTTTTGGGGACCTAGCCGCGTTCTCGGTGAGACGCCGGGTGTCGAAGGGCAGGCGATCACCGAAATGCCCATGTTCACCTTTGTCTATGGCGACTTACACGCGCACATGATCTCGATGCCCATGCAGTTGATTTTGTTGGGTTTGCTGTTCAACGAGATTTTGCTGGCGGGTGCGGACACGCGATCCCGCTGGGTGCGGACGCTGGCAATCCTGCTCATCGGCGTGATGGTCGGGATGCTGCGGGCGACCAATACGTGGGACTGGATCACTTACATCATCTTGGGGACAGTGGGTATCGGGTTGGCATGGTGGTTAGCGTGGAAGCGCATCACCCGTCGCTCGTTGATCGATGCTGCGTGGCGAGTCGGCGGCTTTCTGGCGACCACGTTTATCGCCGTCATGCCGTTCACGACATGGTATTCGACCAGTTACAGCCGCGTCCTTCCGTGGGAAGGCGGCAAAACGCCGCTGTGGGGTTACTTCGATGTTCACGGCTTATTCCTGTTCTTGCTAGTGACCCTGCTCGTGTGGGAAACCGGACGCTGGTTTAGAAGCGTCCACATCAAAGCCTTGCGCGGCACATCAACACTGATTGTTGGCGGCGTTCTGCTGCTGTTGATGCTTGGGATTGTCTCATTTGGGCTGATGGTCATTGGCTATCAGGTGACAGTGATCGTCGTGCCGCTGCTGCTGTGGATTGCCGCGCTGTTCTTGCGTCCCGGTCAAACACGCCCCATGCAGTTCATCCTTTTGATCTCCGGGCTGGCGCTCGGCTTAACGCTGGGCGTGGAATATGTTGTGCTTGACGGCGACATCGGGCGGCAAAATACGATCTTCAAGTTTTACATTCAAGCATGGTTGATGTTCAGCGTCATGGGTGGGGCGGCGGTGGCGTGGCTGTTCGCCAGCCTCGACAGTTGGCGACCCCGCTTGCGGAACGTGTGGTCAGTCGGGTTTGCCATATTGGTCACCATCGCGGCGATGTTCCCGATCATGGCGTCACAGGGGAAATCAATTTTCCGGTTTGACCAGACGCAGCCTTTCACGCTCGACGGCGCAGAATTTATGAAATATGGTTCTCAGTGGGAAGGGGATGATCTGGTCACCTCGGTTGACCCTACCGTGACGCCGTTTGCGCTGGAAAATGACTATAACCTGATCCGTTGGATGCAGGAAAACATCGAAGGCTCACCGACCATTGTCGAAGGTTTAAGCGACAGCACCCAGTATCGCTGGAACGGGCGTATCTCCATCTACACGGGATTACCGGCTGTGTTAGGTTGGCATTTCCATCAATGGCAGCAGCGCACAATGGAATGGACGCGCCAGTTTGTGGATAAGCGTTACGCCAACATCGTCGCGTTTTACAACAGCGAAAGCATTGAATATGCGTGGCAGTTCTTGCAGTACTACGACGTGAGTTATATCGTCGTCGGCAACATTGAGCGGGCATACTTTCGCCATGACCGTCTGACGAAATTAGATCGCATGGTCGAAATGGGTTTGCTGGAAGTCGTCTATGAAGAAGGCAACACGCTTCTTTATCGCGTGATTCAGGATGCTGAATTTGTACGTGTAGAGCAGGGCTAATCACAGGGGAAGGGAAATAACGTGTTTGAGTGGCTTCCCCGCGAAGGGGGTATCGTCCTCAGTTGGTGGGCGCTGGTGACAGCCGCCGGAATTGGCGTGTTACCGCTCACCTTTCGGTTACTCCGTTGTCTGCCAGATCGCGGTTATACGTTAGCGCGTTCGGTTGGGCTACTCTTGACCGGATTCGTGTTCTGGCTGCTGGCGTCGTTCGGGTTCTTACGCAATACTCCCGGCTCAATGATCCTCGCATGGCTGATAGTGCTTGGCGTGGGCGTGATTATCTACCTGCGCGAACCGCTTGATTTGCGGGCGTGGTGGCGCGAAAACAGCCGCGTCGTGATCGTCGGAGAAATCCTGTTTTTTGTGCTGTTATTTGTGTGGGCAATTTATCGGGCGCATCAGAACAGCCTATTGTTCACCGAAAAGCCAATGGAACTGGCGTTCCTTTCGTCGGTCATGCGCTCCGATGCGTTCCCCCCCGCCGATCCGTGGATGGCGGGCTACGCAATCAGTTACTACTATTTCGGCTATGTGATTGCGGGGATGCTCTCCGTGTTGAGCGGCATTACCAGTACCGTCGGTTTTAACATGACAAATGCGCTGTTGTTCGCCTTGACGGGACTCAGCTCGTTTGGCGTGGTCTACAACCTCGTGCGCTCACGGGCGCAGGGCGACAACGTGCCGAAACGGAGTGCCGCTATTTGGACGGGCATCATCGGCATGATCTTTGTCGTGCTGTTGGGTAATTTTCAACTCCCACTGGTCGAAATTCCGTACCAGACGAATACCGCCTCGCAAGACTATCTCGCATTCTGGGACATGAACGAACGCCAGAATCAAATCGGTGGCGAAGGCAGCGGCGACCTCAATACGTGGGGCAATTGGTGGTGGTTCAGAAGCGCCCGCGTCTTGAATGATCGCAACTTCGACGGCTCACGCGAAGAAGTCATTGACGAATTTCCACAGTTTAGTTTCTTGCTGGCAGATAATCACCCGCACGTTTTATCGCTTCCTTTCGCGGTGATGGCGCTTGGTTTGGCGCTCAACGTGCTGCTGATGAGGCGCAAACCGAACACGGGCGAAATAGTCTTCTATGGGCTGGTCATCGGCGGTTTGATCTTCCTCAATACGTGGGATGGACCCATTTATGCCTTCGCCATCGTTGGGGCAGAGGGTGTGCGCCGCTTGATCCAACAGGGGCGGTTGACGGCTAAAGACTGGCGCGGCTTGATTGGCTTGGGGTTGGCTCTGCTCCTCGTCGCTGTGGTCGCCTATTTGCCATTTATCGTGGCGTTCCGGTCACAGGCAGCGGGCGTTGTGCCAAATCTGGTCTATCCGACGCTGTTCCGACAGTTCGGTATCATGTTCGCGCCGCTGCTGTTGATCCTTGTGCCTTTTATCGCCATTGAGTTATGGCGTGCGCGAGGACGGCTTAACTGGCGCTTTGGCATCCAAACGGGTTTGACCGTTCTCGTCATACTGATCGCATTGATGATCCTGACGCCGATTATGGGCTATGTTATCCCCGCTACCCGGGATCAGATGACCAACTTTATCGAGACGAACGGCGGGTTAGGTCGCGTACTCAGCCTCGTGGTGACGAAGCGATTCACGCACTCGCTCACGGCGATCCTGCTCACCATTGGCGTGATTTTACTGCTGGCACGCATGTTCCCACGTGTACGTAGACGCAAAATAGAGGATGCAGAGTCGGACAACGAATCCATTTACCCGCCTGCAACCGGATTCGCACTCCTGCTCGTAGGATTGGGCGTGATGCTTACGCTGGTGCCGGAATTTGTCTATCTACGTGACAATTTCAGCACGCGCATGAACACTGTGTTCAAGTTCTACTATGAAGCGTGGGTCGTGTGGAGTATCGCCGGGGCGTATGCGGTGTATACCATCCTGTCCGATCACCAGTTGCGACTTCCGTCTGTTCCGGTTCGAGCCGCGTTTGTGGGCGTGCTGGCGGTTGTTTTCACGCTCGGTTTGATGTATCCGATAGCGGGGGTGTATCACCGCGCCATTGTTGAACCGGGGCGTTTGGTTGCAGATATTCCCGTCACGCTGGATGGTGGTCCTACCTTCACATGGGCGGACGATTACCAGACGATTATGTGCCTAGACCAGTTGGTTGAAGGCAACGACGTGATCGTCGCACAAGCCGTCGGAGGGCAGTATCAGGGCGAGTTTGGTATGGTTGGCACGCTGACGGGGATTCCTGTACTGCTTAATTGGGTCGGGCATCAGAATCAGTGGCGCGGCTCGACCTATGGCGAGATCGCTGGGACACGCGAAGCCGATTTGCAAACCTTGTTCTCCTCCCCCACATGGCGCGATGCCAGTATCGTCATAGACCGCTACGGAATCGACTACATCATGTTTGGGAATACCGAACGGTCAACCTTTGGCGCGGAGAACGAAATCAAGTTCTTGGATAATCTGGAAATCGTGTGCGAGTCCGGCGGTAGTCGTATTTTCCGTGTTCCGCCTGAAACCGTTCTTTTCAGCGAGTAAATAATCTATGCAGACTGTCGTTACCGCACCTGTCATTGAGCGTCCGGGGTTGGCAATTCGGCTAGAAACAGTCGTCTACTTCCTCATCATTGCGTTCGCGCTCGTATTTCGCCTCGTCAATTTGGGCGGTGTCCCGATGTCTGAGGGAGAGACACATCAGGCATTGGCGGCGTATCGCGCCATCGTGCCAGATTCCTCAGGAATCGCGCTCACCCCCACAAGTCCGATCCTGTTCGCTTTGCAAGGCTTGTCTTTCGGCTTGATCGGCGGTTCGGAATTTGCCGCCCGACTGCTCACGGCGATAGGCGGCGCATTGTTGGTCATCAGCCCGCTTTTGTTTCGGCGGGAATTGGGCAGCACACGTACTTTTGTCTTTTCACTGCTGCTGCTGCTGTCCCCAGTGGAATTGGTCGCGTCACGTTTTAGCGCCCCCGTCATCTGGTCGATGATTTTTGCCATTCTGCTGTTGTGGTCAATCTGGTCACTCAGACGTTCGCGTGACGCCGCCGACGACTCCAACGTGTGGATTAAGTCGATGGCGGCGGTGAGCGCGGCGGGCTTGATCTTGCTGTCCGAACCGGGCGGGATCGTCCTCGCGTTGATCTTGCTCGGCGCGGCGCTGGTCGCGTTTGTATGGGATCGTCAGACTCGCCCGTTCGATTTTGATGCGGTGGACGAAAAACCAAAAACGTCAGACTCATCGCGTGATGTGATCAGCGGATGGAGCGTGCCGTTGATCGTCGCCGTCACGTTTGTGATCCTTGTGGCGACGGGCATCCTGCTTTATCCAGCGGGATTAAACGCCATCGGTGAGCTGTTCACGGCGTTTGGTGTTGGCTTGAACCAAGCACCAGTCGGATCACTTCAATCATTCCCACTGGTGATCAGCTTGTTCTACGAGCCGTTCTGGTGGGCGCTGGCGATTGCCGGAATCATCGTCTTGATCAACCGCCACGCGCTGACCCTGATTGACCGTTTCCTGATCGGCTGGCTGGTGTTTGCTGTACTCGCGTCACTGGTCTACGACGGGGCAGACGCGGTTCATGCCTTGTGGCTCACCGTCCCATTGATCGGGTTGACGACCTCAGCGGTGCTGGCGATGCTTGCGCCTGTTCGCTCAACTGATGTGTTTGCGCCGCCCGTTCGTGCGCGTTGGATTATTGCGGCGGCGGCGATTGCCGTGATCACGGTGTTCACCATGTCGGCTCAGGCATTGGCGCGTTCGATGCTTAACTCTACAGGCGATTCGCTCATGACGGTGACGCCGAACGCGAACAGCGTCATCCTCGTGATCGTCTCGCTGATGTTCATGCTCATTGGTTTTTTCTTGGTTGCGAGTGTGTGGGGCAATAAGACTTCTCTGCAAGGGATCGGTTTAGGCGTGCTGATCTTCGGAGTGCTGACCTCATTCGGCAGTGGATGGAGTGCGGCGGTCAGTGACAACGAAAACCCGCGAGAACCGTTTCACTTCTATGCCACGAGTCAAGATGTCATGCTGCTGCGCGAAACCTTGCACGAACTCGCAGAACGCAATAGCGGCGGGTTTAACGCCATGCCGCTTACGGTGATGGCTCCACAGGACGGCGTGATCGCGTGGATTGTGCGCGACTTTAGCAAGGCGGAATACATCACCGATTTGCGCGATGCTGTAGGCGATCCGATTGCGCTGCTGCCCTCATTTGAAGAACCGCCCGCGCTTGGTACAAGCTACGTCGGACAGGACTTCATCACCCGTCGCACATGGACGCCAACGACGATCTATACGATTGACACGCCGACATGGTGGATGCAGCGCCATGCACGATTTTCGTGGATGACTCTGGATACATCGGTGCTGTGGCTGCGTCAAGATGTGTATGAGGGAACAAGAATAGAAGAACCAGCCGCCGGGTGAGGATTTACGAAGGGCGTGGTGTAAAATTATCGACACGCTGAGGGCTAGGGGATTTGATGACACCCGAAGAGATTGAATCGAGCATTGCACGCGCTTTGCGCGGCGACCAGACGGGCTATGCCGCGCTGTATGAGGTGTTCGCACCCGGCATTTACCGACTATGTTACAGCCTCTTGTTCAATCGAGAGGATGCAGAGGACGTAGCGCAGGAAGCGTTTGTCTACGCTTTCCGTAATTTGCATCGCTATGACCGGAAATTGTCGTCGCTCAAGACATGGCTGTACACGATTGCGATTTGTCGCTGTCGCAATATGTACCGCAAAAACCAGTTGCCAACCTGTGACCTTGCGCCACTGTTGCAAATCGGACTCCCTGCGCCCCGCTCAGAGACACCCGAAGCAGCGTTAGCCCGTCAAACGGCGCGTGAAACGGTTGAACGGGCGCTGGCATCGCTGTCACCGCGATTACGTGAAGCGGTGGTGCTGCGTTATGGTCATGGTTTGACCTATCGTGAAATTGCCGATGTGATGGATTGTCCGCAAAAAACCGCCGAAAGCCGCGTGCGTTTAGCACATGAGGCGCTACGTGGATCGTTACAACCTGTGGGTCATGGATTGTTAGAAGAACTGTTGAGTTTCTAAACGATGATCAGTTGTCGTGTTTGCCGGGAACATATACCCGGTTACATCTCGCGTGAACTTTCGACGGCGGCGCGTTCTCAAGTTGCCGCGCACATTCAAACGTGTGACGCCTGTTACGCGGTCTATGTTCAGCAGCGCAACTTAAGCAGCGAACTTGCCCGAACTATTCCCGCGCTTGGAAATCCGCTCCCGCGCTTTGATCGCATCTGGGCAGGGGTAGAAGCAGACATGCGCCAGCCCAAACGCCAGCCCATGCGCCTTGACCAAGCCCGTTACACTATGATCGTGCTGCTGCTGATGATCGCCTTGCTGCTGCCCTGGTCAATTCGCGCACAGCAGTTCAATTTGCCTACGCCGCCGACGCCAGCAGCTTTAAACACGCCTGCGACGCCGATTGCCATCAGTATGGCAAAATATACGCTTGAAGTTACGCCTCAGTCTAATCATGCGCCCATTAGGGGCGCAACGGATACCCCTTAGAGGTTTTTAATGGCAACTATTTACGATGACATGCAGAAGCCTTCGCGTCCAGATGCGCTCAACCGCCTCTTTGCGCGATCAGTTACGATCAATTGGGAAATCGTCGCCTACATCGTGATTCTGGCGATTGCGCTAGTGACACGCTTCGCTGGCTTAGGTGATCGCGTGATGAGTCACGATGAAAGCCTGCACACGTATTATTCGTGGCGGCTCTACACCGAAGGCGACTTCCAGCATACGCCGCTGATGCACGGACCGATTTTGTTCCATGCGACGGCGTTTTTCTATTTCGTGTTTGGCGACAGTGATTTTTCTGCCCGCATGTATCCCGCGATTCTGGGCATCCTCATGGTGATGTTCCCGATCTTATATCGAAGGTGGATAGGGAGAACGGGGGCGTTACTGGCGTCGATCATGATCTTGATCTCGCCTTTGCTTTTGTTCCACCATCGCTACATTCGAGAGGATACGCCGTCTATCTTTGCCACCATGATTATGGTGTACTGCATCTTTCAGTACATGGATGGCAGTCTGAGGGCGCGGCGAAAACCGATCTGGTTGTACATCTTCGCGGGCGCGATGTTGTGGAGTTTAGGATCGAAAGAGTCGGCGTTTATCTATATCGCCATTTTCGGCTTATTCCTCACGATCTTCTGGTTGGCACGGTTGTTTCAGCACTTCACCCGTAGACCGACCAAAAGCACCTACTATTTCATCACGTTGAGCGTGCTGCTCGGTTGTACCGTCACGCTCATCATGGTCACAGTCCTGAATATTTCGCTGTATGAGTACAACACGTTAGCGGATCGTGTCCGCTATATGGGTGAACAGTTTGGGCTGATGCTGACAGGCGTGACACCCGGCGAACAGTTCAGGACAACGGTGAGTTGGACTTTACTGGTGGTAGCGGGGACAATGGCGGTTGTGCTGTTGACCTCGTGGTGGGCATCTTTACGCACACGCCGATTCCGTCCGCGGGACGCGGTGGTGATTTTGCTGCTCACATTGGCGGCGTTCCTCGCGTTGATCGTTGTGGAAGAAATCTCACAAGAGCCGACCCGTCAAGAACGCACTGAAGAATCAGAGAGTGTTGATCCGGTCACGGTAGATGCGATCTCCTACACGCCGATCATCGCGTCGTGGGTGGTGGCGATTGTCGTGCTGGCGGTACTGGTCTACTCACGGCGGGCGAACTGGTGGCGGACGCTGTACCGCTTCCGTGAACTTGATATTTTGCTGTTGATGGGGTCGCTTATTTTACCCTGGTTAACGGCTGCAACCCTCAAACTGTCGGGTGCAGACCCTACCGATTATTCATCGCTTGGGGTAACGCGGGCGGTTTTCGCGCTCATTCCGTTTATGGCGGTCTCTATCGGCGTGGGCTTGGCATGGCACTGGAAACGCTGGTTGATCAGCGCGGCGGTGTTCTACGCACTCTACATTTTCTTCTTCACGACCATGTTCACCAATCCGCAGGGGTTGGCGTCGGGCATGATCGGCAGCCTCGGCTATTGGCTCAAACAGCAGGGCGTAGAACGCGGGAGTCAGCCGCAGTACTACTACACCCTGATCATGATGCCCATTTACGAGTTCCTACCGTTGATCGGCGGCTTCTTGGCGATGCTTGCTGGCTTTACGATCTTCTTCCGCTGGCGTCAGAACATTGTGAAGGAAACGGCGACTCCCGCCCCGATGGTCGTAGAAGGTGAGATCATTGAAGGCGAAGAAATCCCCGAAGTCGTGGCAGTCGCAGAGACTCCGCGTGTGAAACTGGTCAACAACCCGTTAGCGTTGACTCGCATGTCGTTTGTTGTTTTTGCCGCGTGGTGGGGCTTGTTTAACTTTCTCGCCTACACCATGGCGGGCGAGAAGATGCCTTGGTTGACGACCCACATCACGCTGCCGTTCATTTTGGTGACGGCGTGGTATTTTGGGCGCGTGTTTAGCAACGTCGATTGGGCAGTCTTCTTCAAACGCGGTTGGCTCTATCTGCTGTTACTGCCGTTCCTGTTCGTAGCAGGTTTCCAAGCCCTGTCTCCGTTCTTGGTGGGAGAGTCACCGTTCGCGGGGTTGCAGCAGCAGCAGCTTGCTTCGTTCTATCAATGGTTGGCAGTCGTGTTCGTCGTCATCGTCGTGATCTATCTCATCATTCTGGTGATGCGAAAGACGGGCTTTATGCACTTGCGCCGTATGATCGGCGTGGCGGCGTTCATGAGTCTGGCGCTTCTAACAACCCGTGCGTCGTGGATGGCGGCGTTTATCAACTACGATTTTGCCAATGAGTTTATCGTTTATGCCCATGCCGCGCCCGGTATCAAGTTGATGATGGAGCAGGTCGAGGACGTGAGCCGCCGCACAACCGATGGCTTGAATATCGAATTTGCATGGGGCGGTAATGCTTGGCCCGTGACATGGTATTTCCGTGATCTCAAAAATGCCCGGTTCTTTGGCGAAAGCCCTTCGCCGGGATCAATTGGTGATGCGGCGGCGGTCTATGTGAGCCAAGATATTAACGCCCGTGTCGAGCCGATCCTCGAAGATCGCTACTACACCTTTGAATATATCCGCATGTGGTGGCCCATGCAGGACTACTTCCATCTGAACGCACAGCGCGTCAATAATGCGCTGAACTTCAGCGGGGACAATCCCCAGTCCAGCGAAATTCGACGCGGCATCTTCGATATTTGGTGGTCGCGTGATTATCAACGCTACGGGGAGGCAACCGGACAGAACTACGAGTTGCAGAACTGGCCCGTCTCGGAACGCTTATTCCTGTACATTCGCAAAGACGTTGCCGCGCAAGTGTGGGATCTCGGTGTAGGCGAAGGAACAGTGCTGAATCCGCTGCTTAACGTCACAGCAAATCAATGCACGGCGAATTGGCAGCAGCTTTACGCCGATGTCGTGTTTGGTGAGGCGGACGGCGGCTACGTGATGAATCACCCGCTGGATATTGCCGTGAGCGGAGATCGTGTGTTCGTGGCTGAAGAATTTAACAATCGCATTTCGGTATTCGATACCAACGGCACGCCGCTTTATCAAATTGACAGCGCGTCGGGGGGTGGTCAACCGTTCAATCGTCCCAATGGGGTCGCTATCGCGCCGGATGGCAGTTTGTATATTGCGGACACATGGAACTACCACATCAACCAGTACACGCAAGAAGGGCAGTTCATCCTCGGATGGGGTCAGCCGGGTACGTATGGCGCGTTCGCTGAAACCGTGCCAACCGATGGATTCTGGGGTCCGCGTGATGTGACGGTTGATCATCAGGGCTTGGTCTACGTTGCGGATACGGGTAATAAACGTATTCGTGTGTATACCAGCACGGGCGAATACGTGCGTGATATTGGCATGGCGGGGAGCGCGTTGGGTCAGCTTGATGAGCCTAGCGGCATTGTCACCTCATCTGATGGTCGCCTGTACGTTGCAGATACGTGGAATCGGCGCGTGTCGGTGTTCGGGTTGGATGGTACGCCGATCACCTCATTTGACGTGCGTGGGTGGTACGAGGATTTGGGCAACCGTCCGTATCTGGCGCTAGACGAATTCCGTCACCTGCTCTATGTGACTGATCCCGACGCGGGGCGCGTGCTGGTCTACGACACGAACGGTAACTGTTTGGGATCGTTCGGTCAGCCGAGCGACAATATTACCGATAACAGCCAATTCGATGTGATCGGCGGAATCGCGTTGGATGCAGCGGGTAACGTCTACGTGACGGATGCATCGGCGGGGCGCGTGCTGCGTTTCGCGCCGTTCCTACAAGAACCGGTTGTCCTGCAAGCGCCTGTTGAGCAAGGTGCAGAAGCCTCAGTAGAGGTTTTGCCCGAAATGACGCTGGAAGTAATGCCCGAAGTCACCGAGCAAACCGACGCGGTGATTGGCAGCGAAACTACAGTCGAAGTGACGCCGGAAGTGACCGCCGAAGCCACAGAATAGCCTCAGTTTAACGTGTAGGGGCAAGGTACGTCTTTGTTCCTACACAGCGTGTCCCTCGAATGTTAAAAACTATCTTGTCAGTCGTTCGCAGTTATGATAAAATGAAGGTCGTGAAAAAAGTGGGCAACCCCCACTTTTCTCGTATATGCGACGTAAGCATCCCCACGCCTAAAGGCAGGGGCTTTTTATAGCCCTAGTGCTTACCAGACTCAGCCCGCAAGGGCTACGTTAGGGGCGAATAGATAGGCACTTCGGGATACCTCACCAGTCCCGAACTCTGCGGTGTGCGATTAAACAGGCGATTGGGAAAAGCCAGTGTCGTACACATCAAACCGCCCACTAACTTTGTCGAGGTGAACGTTACGCCCGCAAGGGCAGAAGGTTTGGCAGCTTTCCAGCTTTACGGCGAAAAACTGCCTCCCTTCGGGGAGCGAGTGCCGATGTTGTAAGAAAAGGAGAAAAGGCGCTATCCCTCCCCATCGCTAAAGCGATGGGTATCTCGCGCCGATTTTGATGACGTGTCGCTTCGTGTGTCCCCCAAGCAGTCCTTACGGGAGTTAAAAAGTCGTAGCATGAAAAGCGAGTTTGAGGTCGCCTTTAACGAGATTGCGGAACTGCGTGCGCTGCCACGAGATACGGTGCTGGAAGCCTTACGCACTGCATTGATTTCCGCTTATCGACGTGATGCGGGCATGGGTCAGTCGCAGCGTGTCGAAGCGGATGTTGATCTCGACAGCCCTCGTCCCCGAATCAATATTTTAGTGGAAAAAGAAGTGGTCGAAGAGGTTCAAGATAGACGAACCGAGGTCGATCTTGAAAACGCTCGCTACTACAACCCCGAAGCGCAGTTGGGTGACATGGTGATGGTGCGCGTGGACAGCACGACCAAAAGTTTTGGTCGTATCGCCGCACAGACCGCCAAGCAGGTCATCTTACAGAAGATTCGTGAAGCAGAGCGGAACTCGCTTATGGCAGAGTTCAGCGAACGCGAAGGCGATCTTGTCAACGGGACTGTACAAAGCGTGAACTCTAACATGGTGACGCTCGGTTTAGGGCGTACCGAAGCCGTACTCATGCGTAACCAGCAAATTCCCGGCGAAAAGTATAAACCGCACGATAAGCTGCGCGTGTACATCGTCGAAGTCAAGAAGACCAGCCGGGGACCGCAGATTATTGTCAGCCGCAGCCATCGTAATATGCTGCGCCGTTTGCTGGAATATGAAGTTCCCGAAATCTACAATGGTCAGGTAGAGATCAAGAATATTGCCCGTGAAGCCGGCTATCGCTCGAAAGTGGCGGTTTCTGCGCTTCAAGATGGCATTGACCCGGTTGGCGCGTGCGTTGGAATGCGCGGCAATCGTATCCAGAACATCGTTAAAGAACTCCACGAAGAAAAAATTGATGTGATCGAGTGGAGTCCTAATCACGAGGTATTCATCGCCAAAGCGTTGAGTCCTGCGCGGGTGAGCGGCGTGTATCTGGATGATGATCCTGATGCAGGGCGTACCGCTGTCGTGATTGTGCCAGATGATCAACTGTCGCTGGCAATCGGGCGCGAAGGGCAAAATGCCCGCCTCGCCGCCAAGCTGACGGGTTGGCGCATCGACATCAAGAGCGTCACCGAATCGGTACAAGAGGCGCTTGATACTATTGGCAAGCCGACTTTTAAGGATGTGCGTACCCAGAACGCCGATATGCTGGTCGAAGTGGGGCGCGTCATGGAAAAGCGTTCACTTGGACGCGCAGTGATGCCCGAAGAATTCACGCTGCTTGGCAAGTTTGCTGACCTCGTGCAGCGCAAGATGATCGCGGCGCGTGAAACAGCACGCCAGCAAAGAGTTGCAGAGATTGCCGCTGTCCGGTCTACGCTGCCACAAGCGGCGTTCCAGATGCCGGTAACTTCGCTGCAATTGCCTGACAACATCATTGAGGCGCTTCAACCGCTCGGCACTGTCGGTGAAATCATGCTGCGCTACTTGCTGGATGAGAATCATCTCAAGCGGATGCTCCATGATACCCCCGGCGACTCGCTGCGTCGTTTGCAAGACGCCCTTGACGCGATTGTCTTCCCGGAAAAAACCAAGGTCGAGGAAATAACCGCCGCAGAGCCAGCCCCTGTTCCAGCTACCCCCGTCGAAGCCATGCCAGATGATTTCGATATGGGACGCCGTACCAAAGTCGCCACCAAAGATGACGTTTTCGCTGCCGTCTTTGATGAAGATGAGGACGACCTGAAGGACAAGGATAAGAAGGGCAAGAAGAAGAAGAGCCGCCAGTTGGTCTTTGACGAAAAGACGGGCGGAATGGTCGTCAAGCGTCAGCGCAAGCGCGGACGCGGTGATTGGGATGAGTGGGAAGAATAGGTAGCAGTCAGGGATCATGAACGGGCAGCCTCGTAAGCATGTGCCAATCCGAACCTGCGTCGTTTGCCGGGATAAAACGGGCAAACGTCAATTGACGCGGGTTGTTAGAACCACCGATGGGGTTTTTGTCGATCCAACGGGAAAGATGAACGGACGTGGGGCGTATCTATGCGAACGGGAAAGCTGTTGGGAACGGGTTGTAAGTTCGGACGTGTTAGCGAAGGCGCTGCGTGCGCCCCTGACAGAGGCGGATCGTGAACGACTGCGTAACGCCGGGTTCAAGTCATGACCCGGCATAAGACGCAATTTCTATTATGGTTTAGGCGCGATGGGTTGTTAGGAATGTAAGCAAAACTCTGCTTCTCCTGACCCATCGCCCGTGTGCGTGGAGGTAGCGATGGCTCAGGAAAAGCAAGTTGTATTAGTCCCCGATTATTTGAGCGTTCGGGAACTGGCGGAACTCATTTCTGCCAGCCCGATTGAAGTGATGAAGCGCTTGATTGCCAATGGCATCATGGCGTCAATCAATCAGCAGGTCGATTTCGATACAGCATCAATCGTGATCGAAGAACTTGGTTTCGAGGCACAGTCCGCAAGCGCGGCAGCCGCCAAAGCCGAACGTGAAAAGCGTGCCGCAACGTCGCAAACATGGCGGCGTGTTTACGCGGAAGAAAAGCCGGAAAACCTCGTCAAGCGTCCGCCGATTGTAACCATCCTCGGACACGTCGATCACGGTAAAACAACGCTTCTGGATACGATCCGCCGCACGAAAGTGGCGGAAGGCGAAGCGGGCGGCATTACACAGGCGATTGGCGCGTATCGCGTCACCCACAACAACCGTTCGATCACCTTCATTGACACCCCCGGTCACGAGGCATTTACTGCCATGCGTGCGCGTGGCGCTCAAGGCGCAGATATTGCCGTCTTGGTTGTCGCAGCAGACGACGGTGTAATGCCGACCACCCGCGAGGCGTTGAGCCATGCACGGGCGGCGAATGTGCCGATCATTGTGGCGATCACCAAAGTAGACAAGCGCAACGCCAACATCGAGCGCGTCAAGCAGGAAATTGCTGAACTCGGCTTGACACCGTATGACTGGGACGGTGATACATTCGTCGTGGCAGTAGCGGCAATTCAAAAGCAGGGCATCGACGATTTGCTTGAAGCGATCATCCTTGTTGCAGACGACAGCGACATTGTGGCGAACCCCAAAGCCATCCCAACAGGCGTGGTGCTGGAAGCAGAAGTAGATCGCAGCAAGGGCGTCATGACGACTTTGCTGGTATTGAACGGCACACTGGAAACGGGTACAGAAGTCGTGGTTGGTTCGACCTATGGTCGCGTCAAAGCCATGTATGATGAATTCGGCAAGCCCGTTCGCTTTGCGACCCCATCGACACCCGTTTCTGTGTTAGGTCTGCATGACCTGCCGCAAGCGGGCGATACTTGGGACGTGGTGAAGAACGAAAAAATTGCCCGTCAAATGGTGGGCGAACGTAAAGAAGAAGCAGACGCGGATAAAGTTCAATTCTCGCGTGCGCTCACGCTCGAAGACATCTTCTCGCAGTACCGTACAGGCACTGTTAAAGAATTGAACGTGATTGTGCGCGTCGATTTTCAAGGATCGATGCAGCCCGTGGTCAACTCGTTTGAGCAGCTTTCTGAGAAGAACAGCGAAGGCATCAAACTCCGCATCCTCTCAGCAGATGTTGGGAACATCAGCGAAAGCGATGTCATGCTTGCCAGCGCGTCTGGCGCGATTGTCTTGGCATTCAATGTCGAGATCGATACGGCGGCGCGTCGTGCGGCTGAAACGCATCACGTCGAAATTCGTTCCTACGAAGTCATCTACAAGATGTTGGAAGACATCGAGTTGGCGCTCGAAGGAATGCTCGAACCTGTTTTTGCCGACAAGCAAATTGGTGTGGCAGAAGTGCGTCAGGTGTTCCGCATCCCCAAAGTCGGCACGATTGCCGGCAGCATGGTGCGTGAAGGCGAAATTCGCCGCAACGCCCGCGCACGGGTCAAGCGGTCAGGGCGAGTGATTGCTGAAAACGTGACCGTGAGTTCGCTCAAGCGGTTGACCGAAGATGTGCGCGAAGTGCGGGCGGGTTACGAATGTGGTATCGCCTTGAACAACGTGGCGGACATCCAAACCGGGGACATGATCGAATTTTATGTCTCGGAGCGTGTGAGCTAATCATTGAAAGTCGGGCGGGGGTGGTCAATGGATCATCCCTGCAAGTACAAGGAGACTGGCTATGAGCAGTTACAAACAGGCTCGTATCTCTGGACGGATTCGTAAAATCTTGAGCGAACTCCTCTTACGTGAAGTATCTGACCCCCGCCTCGCCGGAATCACGATCACGGATGTGGAACTTGACCCCGAATTGCAATATGCCCGTATTAAAGTCAATGCATTAGGCGAAGAAGAACGCTCAGACGAGGTGATGTTCGCGCTAGAACACGCCAAAGGCTTTTTGCGCCGTGAAATTGCGAAGCGTGTGCGCTTGCGTAAAGCGCCCGATTTGACCTTTCACTGGGACGCGAGTTTGGAACGCGGCGAACGCATCAATAAGCTGATTTCTAGCCTCGAAATCCCCCCGCCTGATCCGATGGATGCCGTATTGGACGATGACGAGTATGACGACGATCAATTGGACTAAAGCAACCGAAACCATCGACAATGCACAAACGCTGCTGATGGTGACGCACATCAGCCCCGACGGAGATGCCATCGGCTCATTGTTGGGGTTGGCGAATGGACTGCGAGAGCGCGGGAAATCGCCTGTTCTCGTGGTCGATGGCGGTGTGCCGGGATTTCTGCGTTTTCTGCCGGGTTCAGATACCGTGTTGGCTCAACTGACTGAAGGCGAATGGGATGTCATGATCTCGCTCGATTCCAGTGATGAAGCCCGCACAGGCAAAGCCGGTGACTATGGGCGGGCGCACAGCAAAACGGTGATCAACCTTGATCATCACCCGACGAACACGATGTTTGGTCATGTGCATGTCGTCATTCCCGACGCTGTTTCCGCCACCGAGATTGTCTATCGCTGGTTAATCGAGATGAATCAACCGATTACGCGGCAAATTGCTGTGCCGCTGATGGTGGGTCTAGTCACAGATACCATTGGTTTTCGCACAAGCAATGTGCGCTCTAGCACGCTGGAGATTGCACAGCGGCTCATGGAAGCGGGCGCATCGCTGACCGAAGTCATGGCACGCACGTTAGGCAGCACACCCTACCAGACGATCCAGTTGTGGAAACAGGTGCTTCCCAGCGTAGAACTCGACGGCGGTGTGATTCATGCGACCATTCACCAGCAGGATTACAAGAAAATCGAGTCGAAGGAACAGTCCAGCGGTGGACTCGTATCATTTTTGCTGACTGCGAATGAAGCAATGGTATCTACTGTTTTTACAGAAGTGGAAGACGGGCGGGTTGAACTCTCGTTTCGCTGCAAACCCGGCTTTGATGTTGCCACGCTTGCGCTCAGTTTGGGCGGGGGCGGTCATGTTCAGGCGTCCGGCGCTACGATTCCCGGCACAATCGAACAGGTGAAACTGCGGGTGCTGCCGCTGCTGCGTCAAGTCGTGGCGTCGGGCAGCTTGATCATCGTCTGATGTTTGGCTTTCTAAATATTGACAAGCCGCTTGGCATGACCAGTCATGATGTGGTGGCGAAAGCGCGGCGCAAACTGGGACTCAAAAAGATCGGTCACGCCGGGACACTTGATCCGCTGGCGTCTGGCGTGTTGATTTTATGTGTGGGCGCGGCAACCCGCATGAGCGAGTATGTGATGGACTCGACCAAGCGTTACCGCGCCCGCGTGCGTTTAGGCATCGTGACGACGACCTACGATGCAGAAGGCGCGATCATCAGCGAGAAGGACGCAACTCACATCACCCGCGAGGATGTAGAGCGGGCGCTCACCCCATTTCTCGGCAACATCGAGCAAGTGCCGCCCATGTACAGCGCCATCAAGCAGGGGGGCGTCAAATTGTACGATCTGGCGAGGGCGGGGGAAACTGTCGAACGTGAGCCGCGCCCTGTCCGAATTGATGCGCTGACGATCACCGATTGGGCAGCACCCGAATTTAGTCTGGAAGTCACTTGCAGCGCGGGGACCTATATACGCTCACTTGCCTACGACCTCGGTGATCAACTTGGTGTTGGGGCGCATTTAGCCGGATTAACACGCCTTGCCAGCGGTCAATTTAAAGAAACCTGCACATATATTTTGTCAGATCCACGGACTGCTACAAAATCGATTTCACTCGCAGCATTTCTTCCTACACAAACTTGGTAACCACGTCGAAGCAATTCCAGATAAACAATATTCTCCAATGTCTGCTG